>NZ_JBHXNW010000023.1:0-13162 GCF_042717365.1 Streptomyces sp. NPDC058534 | reverse complement strand
GCCGCTGCTCGCGCGGCTGTATCCAAACTGGTTGTTCGGTCTATTGTGGGGGGGGCGGGCGCCCCCCCCCGCTGTCGGGGGGGGGGGGGGCCCGGCGGTCTTGCGACGCGTCGCTCAGGCCCGGCCGACGTCGATGAAGGACAGTCCGGTCGTGGGCAGCGGCTTGAACCCGCTGAGCGCGTCGGTGGTCCAGCCGGTCGGCAGCTTGCGATGCAGCACCGGGTAGAGAGCGGCCTCGTCGGCGACCAGGTCGCTGACCTGCCCCCACAGCTCCTTGCGCTTGGCCTCGTCGGCCAGGCCCGCCGCCTGGTCCAGGAGCGACTTGGCCTTCTTGTACGCGGCGGAGCCCGCCCATCCGTAGCGCTTCTCGGGCCAGAAGCCGTAGTAGAACCAGCGCATCAGCAGGTCCACGTCGTTGCCGAAGACCGAGGGGTCGCCCGGCGCGGCCAGCGCGTGGAAGTCTCCCTTGTCCACCTTCGCGTACTGGGCCGCGGACTGGGCGATGTCGAGCGTGGCGTCGACACCGATCGCGGCCCAGCTCTCCTTGATCAGCGGCGCGACGTCCTTGACCCAGCCGGTGTCGGTGAGCATCAGGGTGAAGGAGAGGTCCTTCACCCCGGCGTCGGCGAGCAGCTTCTTCGCCTTGGCGACGTCGTGGGAGTAGACGGTCGAGGCCTTGCGGTAGTCCGGGTGGGTCGCCGGCACGTAGCCGGTGGCCGGTGCGGCGTTGCCGAGCAGGGCGGTCTCGATGATCCTCTCGGTGTCCAGGGCGTAGTGCAGCGCCTGGCGCACCCGCTTGTCCTCGAACCGCTTGTCCTTGCAGTTGAACATGAGGAAGAGCAGCCCGAACGACTGGACGGACTCGACCTTGTTCTTGCCGGTGATGCCCTTGACGTCGATGTACGGGACGTCCTCGATGGCCTGGACCCGGCCGGACTTGAGCGCGCTCACGCGGGCGGACGGGTCCGACATCAGGCGCCAGACCATCTTCTGGGCCTTGGCGGGGTGCGGACCGTTGTACTTGTCGTGCTTCGCCATCACGATCTTGTCCTCGCGGACCGCCGACACGAACTTGTACGGGCCCGAACCGACCGGCTTGGCGTCGAAGCCCTTCACGTCCTTCTCGACGATCTTCTTCGGCACGATCCGCACGACGGATATGCGGGAGGGGAAGAGCGCGAAGGGGCTCTTGAGCTTGAACTCGACCGTGCCCGCGTCGACCGCCTCGACGGTGTCGATGAAGGGCACGAACTGCGCCATCAGAGAGGCGTTCTTCGGGTCCAGGACGCGCTCGAAGCTGAAGACGACGTCCTCCGCGGTGACCGCCGAGCCGTCGTGGAAGGTCGCGCCCTTGCGCAGCGTGGCGCGGTACGTCGTCGCGTTGATCTTCTTCGGCATCTCCGTGGCCAGCGTGGGCCGCGCGACGAGGGTGGCCGGGTCGAGGTCGACCAGCCCCTCGAAGATGTGCATGTTCGCCGCGTACGGCGTGGCACCGGAGGTGATCATCGGGTCGAAGCCCGTGGACAGGGCGTAGGACATGCCGGCCTCGATGGTGCCGGCGCCGCTGCCGCCGGAGCCCTTCGCGCCGTCGCCGTTGGACGCGGGGCCGCCACAGGCCGTCAGGCCGGTGGTGATCGCGGTCGTCACACCGATGGCGCTCGTGTATCTCAGAAAGGTGCGGCGATCGACGCCGGCTGCGCTGCGCGAGGGCAAGGAGTCCTCCAGACGGACAGAAGGTGACTAAGGATGACCAGAGACATGGCCGTTTCGGCAGTGAGTGTGGTCAAAGCCTCATAGATCGTGCGTCAGACGTATGATGTCCGACGCGTTGATAGTGTGGGAAGGTAGTCCGACCGAGGAGAGGGGTCAAGAGGTGGCGGTGGAACAAGGGGCCGTGAAGCCGGTCATGCCGGCGCCCAAGTCGGCGCGCCAGCCGCTCAGGCAGGAGGTCGTCGACGGCATCAAGGCGTACATCCTGGGCAACAGGCTCCGCCCCGGCGACCCGCTGCCCACCGAAACCGCCCTGTGCGAGACCCTCGGCGCGAGCCGCTCCAGTGTGCGCGAGGCCATCAGGATCCTCACCGCGCTGGACATCGTCGAGGTCCGGCACGGGCACGGCACCTACGTCGGACGGCTGAGCCTGTCCGCCCTGGTGGAGAGTCTCACCTTCCGCGGACTGCTGAGCCCCGACGACGACTTCCAGGTCATGTCGGACCTCGTCGAGGTGCGCGAGCTCTTCGAACGCGGGATGGCCGAGCGCCTCGTCGCATCCCTCGCCGGGGACCAGGTCGACCGCCTTCAGGGATACGTCGACGTCATGCGCGACGCGGAGGCGGGCAAGGGGCACGGTTTCGTCGACGCGGACCGCTCCTTCCACACCCTGCTCGTCGCCCCGCTCGGCAACGACCTCATCGGCCAGTTGTCCGCGGCGTTCTGGGACGTCTACGTCATCGTCGCCCCTCATCTGGACGTGTTCACGCACGAGCACGAGGCGACCACCATCGCGCACCACCAGCGCATCGTGGACGCGTTGCGGGCCGGCGACGCCGTCGAGTTCGCCGCCGCGCTGAGCGACCACTACGCACCGGTGCGCCGCCGGATCGCGGAGGCGCGCGCCCGGCACTGACCCGGGTGGCGTCGGGGACGCGCCCTCCCGTGGGTCCGCCCCGGCCGGCCTGTCGGTCCTGGCATCCCGCCGGTCCCGGCCGGGGATGCGCCGGTACCCCGTCCGTCTCGTCGGTCGCGGCGCCCCGTCGGGCACCGGGGCGCCGCACACCCCGTCAAGAGGGCGCCGTCCTGACGGGGCGATGTCGTACCCGCCCGGCCTCCCGCGTGCCGGGCTGAACGCCGAGGAGCGTCTTGACGAGTGCCGCAGGGGCTCATAGAGTCCCTCGACACCAGACATCTGACGTCTGGTGTTAACGGGGTGTCCCTCGGGCGCCCCCGTCGATTCCGCCGTGCCGCACCGCGCGGCACGCCACACCACGGGGCCCCTCTCATGCCGCTGACGGATCTGACTCTCGACGAGTGCCTGGCGCTGCGGCCCCGGCTCGACGAGCCGGCCGACCTCGACCCCTTCTGGGACCGGACGCTCGACCGGGCACGTGCCACGGACGCCCGCCCGTACTTCGCACCGGTCGACACCGGCCTGACACAGGTGACGACCTACGACGCCACCGTGCCGGGTTTCGACGGCGAGCCCGTACGCGGTTGGCTGCACCTGCCCGCCCAGGCGAGTGAACCCCTCGGCTGCGTCGTCGAGTTCCTCGGCTACGGGAGAGGCCGCGGCCCCGCGCACGAGCAACTGCTGTGGGCGAGCGCCGGATACGCCCACTTCATCATGGACACCCGCGGTCAGGGCTGGTCCTCGGCAGGCGGGGACACCCCGGACACCGCCACGTTGCACGGCTCGGTCCCCGGCTTTCTGACCCGCGGCGTCGAGAGCCCCGAGGACCACTACTACCGCCGAGTGATCACGGACGCGGTGCGGTGCGTCGACGCCGTCCGAGACCACCCGGCCGTCGACCCGGACCGGATCGTGGTGACCGGCGTCAGCCAGGGCGGCGGCATCGCCCTCGCGGTCGCCTCGCTCGTGGCGGGCCTCGCCGGAGTCATGCCGGACGTCCCCTTCCTCTGCGACATCCGCCGCGCGGCCCGGATCTCCGCCACGAACCCCTACACCGAGATCGCCGCATACCTGAGCCTGCACCGGGACCGCGCCGACACCGTGTTCCGCACCCTGTCCTACGTCGACGCGGCCGTGCTCGCCTCCCGGGCCACGGCCCCGGCCCTGTTCTCCATCGCCATGATGGACGAAGTCTGCCCGCCCTCCACCTGCTTCGCCGCCTACCACCGCTACGCCGGTCCCAAGGACGTCCGCGTCTACGAGTTCAACGGCCACGAGGGCGGCGGCGGTCACCACCGGCGCGAACAACTCGATTGGGTGCGCGCCCTCCTCGCCCCCGGACACCGCACCGGTGCCGGGACCCCGCACGACCGACAGCTCGTCTGACCCCACACTCGAGAAGAGGTCCGTCCATGCAGCGAAGAGTCACTCTTGGCACGCTCGCCGCGGCGCTCGCCGTCGTGACCGCCACCACGACCGGCGCCCAAGGCGCCGGCGCCGACCCCCACACCGCAGCGAACCCGGCGAGCGCCGGCACTCTCACCTCGCAGGACCTGGCGACGGCCGGCACCGGCTCGCCCTACTACCGTATCCCCGCGCTCACGCGGACCACCGAGGGTACCCTGCTCGCCGCCTACGACGCCCGTCCCACCCTCGCCGACCTGCCCAGCAACATAGGCATCATGATCCGCCGCTCCACCGACGGCGGCGCCACCTGGCAGGCCCAGCAGGTGGTCCGCAAGGACGCGGCGCCCAAGGGCTACGGCGACCCCAGCCTCCTCGTCGACCGCGAGACCGGTCGCATCTTCCTCTTCTACGCGGCCGGCGTGAACCAGGGCTTCGCCGGCTCGGCCACCGGCAACGACGAGTCCGACCCGGACGTCCTCCAGGCCGACTACAGCTACTCCGACGACGACGGCCTCACCTGGAAGCACGAGCGGATCACCGCCGACATCAAGAACCCGGCCTGGGCCGGCATGTTCGCCGCCTCCGGAGAGGGCATCCAGCTGCGCCACGGCACCTACAAGGGCCGCCTGATCCAGCAGTACGCGATCCGGAACAACGGCAAGAACTACGCGGTCAGCGCCTACAGCGACGACCACGGCGAGACCTGGAGGATGGGCACCCCCGTCGGTCCGGGCGGCGACGAGAACAAGACCGTGGAGCTGTCGGACGGCCGCGTCATGCTGAACAACCGCTCGGCCCCATACCGCACGGTCGCCTACTCCAGCGACGGCGGCGTCACCTACACCCCCTTCCAGCAGGACACCGAGCTGCCCGACCCGGCCAACAACGGCTCGATCACCCGCTTCGCGCCCGACGTGCCCGCCACCCACCCGCGTGCCTCCTGGCTGATGTTCAGCAACACCGCGACGACCAACAGCCGCAGCAACCTCACCGTCCGCCTCTCCTGCGACAACGGACAGAACTGGCCGATCCGCAAGACCGTCGAGGCCGGTTCAGCCGCCTACTCCACGCTCACCCCGCTCAGCGACGGCACCGCCGCCAACCCGCGCATGGGCCTGCTCTGGGAGCGCGACAACTACCGGCACATCACCTACTCGTCCTTCGATCTGGTGTGGCTCGGCGGCGTCTGCGCACCGGTCACCGTCACGCCGCCCTCCGGACTGACGGCCGGTGCCACCACGGAGGTGGCTGTCCGCGTCGTCAGCCAGAACGACGTGAAGCTGCCCGCCGGCTCGGTCTCGCTGAAGCTGCCCGCCGGATACAGCGCCCCGGCCGTCTCCGTTCCCGCGCTCAATCCGGGTCAGGGGGCCACCGTGAAGGTCCCAGTCACCGTGCCCGCGACCGCTGCCGCCGGGAGCGTCAAGGCGACCGCCGACTACCAGGTCCGCGGCCGGCAGCACGCCTACGGCGACACCACGTTGACCATCACCGCCCCTTAGGCCCTGTCTGGGGTTGCCCGCCTGCCCCGCCCTTCGGGCGACGACGGGCAACTCCGGACAGGACCTGGTACACCGGGGCCGCTCGACGGCGGGCGGCCCCGGCCCTTCCGTTCCACCCACGCACAACCTGGAGTTCCCATGTCCTGGTCCCAGCCTCTTCGCGGCGTCGTCCCGCCCGTCTGCACCCCGCTGGACGCGTCGGGCGAGGTCGACACGGCGTCGCTCGCCCGGCTCGTCGACCACCTCGTGGGCGGGGGAGTGCACGGCCTGTTCGCGCTGGGCTCCAGCAGCGAGGTCGCCTTCCTCACCGACCGGCAGCGGGCCGTGGCCCTCGACACGGTCGTCGAGGCCGCCGCCGGCCGCGTCCCCGTACTCGCGGGCGTCATCGACATGACCACCCCCCGCGTCGTCGAACACGCCCGCGCAGCCCTCGCGGCGGGAGCGGACGCTCTGGTGGCCACCGCCCCGTTCTACGCCCGCACCCACCCCGTCGAGATCGCCCGGCACTTCCGCACCCTGCGCGAGCGCGCCGACCTGACGCTGTTCGCCTACGATCTCCCCGTCTCCGTGCACAGCAAGCTCTCCACCGCGCTGGTGCGCGAACTCGCCGAGGACGGCACGCTGGCCGGGCTCAAGGACAGCAGCGGCGACGAGGGCGGCCTGCGCCGCCTCATGGTCGAACTCGGCGGACGCCACGGCCGCGCCGACGGACCCGCCCCCTCCTTCAGCATCCTCACCGGCTCCGAACTGACCGTGGACGCCGCCCTGCTGGCCGGCGCCGACGGAGTGGTGCCGGGGCTCGGCAACGTGGACCCGGCCGGATACGTCCGCCTCTACGACGCGGTGCGCGGCGGCGACCTGGACGGCGCCGTCAAGGAACAGGAGCGGCTCGTCGAGCTGTTCGGCCTGGTCGACGCGGGCCCTGAGAACGAGATGGGCCGCAACTCCTCGGCCATCGGCGCCTTCAAGCACGCGCTGCGGCTGCTCGGGGTCTTCACCCACGGCACCACCGCCGCACCGCAGATCCAGCTGGGCGAGGACGCCGTCGCCCACGTCGAGCGGCACCTGCGCGGCGCCGGGCTGCTCACCGTCCGCTGACGGGTGGCAACCGGTTGGTGATCGGCCTCGACCTGGGCGGCACGAAGATCGACACCGCCTCTGGTCGGAGCCGACGGCACCGTCCTCTCCCGGAACCGGCTGCCGACCCTGCGTGGGGAGGCTCCCGGGCCGTACTCGACGCCCCGGCCGCGGCTGCCGCAGCGGTGCGTGCCCCGAGGACGCCGCCGTGGGCATCGCCGCGGCCGGCGTCATCGCCCCCGTGACAGGCACCGTCACCAGCGCCACCGACACCATCCGGGGCTGGGCCGGCACCGCCCTCACCGCCCCCACCGGGCTGCCGGTGGCCTGTGACAACGACGTGTGCGCCGTCGCGGCGACCGAACTCTCGCCGACGGACGCACCGGACGCCTCGCTCGTCTACGCCGTCGTCGGTTCCGGCACCGGCGTCCGCTGCGGCGTCGCCGCGTAGGGCCTTCGTCGGCAAGGGCGGCAAGGCCGTGGTGTCCGCCGCGGGCGGCTCCTACCTGGACCAGAAGTACACCCCCGACACCCCGATCGGCCTGACCTGGGCCTGCGGCGGCACCTGCGACTTCCAGCGCTACTACGCCTGGGATCCGACGACCACCGTCTCCGGGGGAGTCCCCGAGTCGGGCGTGCTCGGCGTCGAGGGCCCGCTGTGGTCGGAGACGGTACGGGGCGGCGACCAGGCGGAGTTCGGCCGGCCCGACTTGCGTCGGCCGTCCGGCACTCGGACAGCCCACGCCGACGGGGAGAGGGTGACCCGCCGTGTCCTCGGACACGGCGGGTCGCCGGCCGGGACGGCTCTCCCCGCGGTGCCCGGCGGCGTACGGGCAGCGGAACATTCGGCACCGTACGGTGAACGGTCGGCGAAGAGCCGTCGCGCGGGCTTATGCCGTGCGGTACAAGCCCGTAGCGTCCCCGGCATGTCCCATGTCTCCCGCCGCCAGGTTCTAGGCACTCTCGCCGGTGGCGCCACTCTCTCCCTCCTCCCCCCTTCGCTGCACCGGGCGATGGCCGCGCCGATGCCGCGCGGCGGCCTGCGTTCGGTCGAGCACGTGATCGTCCTGATGCAGGAGAACCGTTCCTTCGACAACTACTTCGGAACGCTCAAGGGAGTGCGCGGCTTCGGCGACCGCACGCCCCTGCGCCTGCCCTCGGGGAGCGACGTCTTCCGGCAGCCGCGGGCAGGCGGCGGCGAGGTGCTGCCCTTCTCGGCCCGCCGGGCGGCCTTCGAAGCCGGCCGCCCCGAGGGCGACATCCAGTACCTGGGTTCGCTCCCGCACGGCTTCCCCGACGCCGTCCAGGCCCGTGCCGACGGCTGGTGGAACGACTGGGTGGCCGCCAAGACCCAGAGCACCATGGCGTTCTACGACCGGCGCGACATCCCACTCCAGTACGAACTCGCCGACCGCTTCACCATCTGCGACTCCTACTTCTGCTCGGTCTACGGCTCGACCAACCCCAACCGCAACTACCTGTGGACCGGCACCACCGGCCACGAACCGGACGGCAGTGGCCGGGCCGTCACCAACGCCGCCTACGACCACGCCCACGCCGGCTACACCTGGACGACGTACCCGGAACGCCTGGAGGCCGCCGGTGTCTCCTGGCAGATCTACCAGGAGTGGGACAACTTCACCGACAACGCGGTGGAGTACTTCCGGCCCTGGAAAGAGATCGGCCGGAAGATCCTCTCCAGGGTCGGTGGCCGATACCGCACCACCGAGGAGTTCTACGACAGCCTGTGGGACCGCAGCCCCGAGCAGCGCGAGGCCGCGCTCGCCGAGTTCCAGCAGGGGGTCGACGCCCTGACCGAGGCCGAGCGCAGTCTGTTCCTGCGCGGCGCCCACCGCTCCGAGCCGGACACCCTCGTCCGGCGGATCCGGTCCGACATCGACAAGGGCACGCTTCCCGCGGTGAGCTGGGTCGTTCCGACGGCGGCACTGTCCGAGCACCCCAGCAGCTCCACCCCGGTGGGCAGCGCCAACCTGGTCTACGACCTCCTCGACGCCGTGGCGAGCGACCCCGACACCTGGTCGAAGACGGCGCTGTTCATCAACTTCGACGAGAACGACGGCTACTTCGACCACGTGCCCGCCCCGGTCGCGCCGCGGCCCGCCTCCGGCAACGACGACGACTGGACGGACGGCAGGCCCGTCGGCCCCGGCCCACGGGTACCGATGACCATCGTGTCGCCCTGGACCGTGGGCGGCTTCGTCAGCTCCCAGGCGTTCGACCACACCTCGGTCCTCCGGTTCCTGGAAAAGTGGACCGGCGTGCGCGAGCCCAACATCAGCGCCTGGCGCCGCAGCGTGTTCGGCGACCTGACCTCGGCCTTCGACTTCCACCGCGCCTACCGGCAGCCCGAGGTCGAGCAGCCCGGCCCGGTGCCGGACGCGGTCGGGCGCTGGAACCCCGCACCGCCGAAGGACCAGTCCCTGCCCGAACAGGAGACCGGCGTCCGCCCGACCCGTCCCCTGCCGTACCGGCCGTCCCTGAGTACCGAGGTGACACGTACCGGCGTCCGCCTGCGGCTCGGTAACGCGGGTCCCACCGCCGCCTGGTTCAGCGCCTACCCCGGTGACGGCACCGACCCGAGCACCTGGACGGTGCCCGCGCGCGGGAGAGCCCGCCACACGGTCGAGTACGGCGCCGACGGCTACGACCTCCAGGTGCACGGCCCAGGCTGGTCCGTGTGGGAGCTGCGCGGCAGGGGCGTCGGCGCCGAGGCACATCTCTCCGAGCACCAGGCCGGCGGCCACGTGCGGATCGTCTGCTCCAATCCCTCCTCGAAGACCCGCAGACTCCTCGTCGGCGAATCGGTCCACGCCCACCGGCACGGAGACCGCCCGCGCACCGTCACCCTGCGGCCCGGCGCCTCCCGCACGGTGCGACTGCGCCTGCCGGACCACGGCTGGTACGACATCGTGGTCGTCGACCGGGACGACCCGGCCTTCCTGCGCCGTATGACCGGCCGCCGCTCCCACGGCCGACCCGGCGTCACCGACCCGGCGACCGGCACCGCCCCGACGCTGGCCGCGACGATCGGCCTGCCCGAACCAACGGCCTCCCTGGACACGCCGTTCGCGCAGGGCAACCCGACCGATGTCGTGGTCACCGTGCGCAACGAGGGCAGGCATCGGCTCGAAGGGCTCGTAGCCGCCCTGACGGCCCCCTCCGGCTGGACGGTGGAACGCGTCGGTACCGTCCCCGGGACCCTCGGGGCCGGCGACTCGGCCGACGTGCGCTTCACGGTCACGCCCGCCCGGGACGCCACCGCCGGACGACTGGTCGTCGCCGCGCACGCCCAAGGCGGAGGGCTTCTCAGACTCGCCGACGCCCGAGTACGGGTGAAGGTCGGGCCCGCCCTGAGCGTCGCGCTGGCCGGCCCGGGGAGCTCGCCCGGCACCGACGGCGCCGTCCTGTCGCCGGGGCGGCCGGCCACGGTGACGGCCACCGTCACCAACGCCGGCGCCACACCCCTCACCGGCCTCTCCGCCACGCCGGTCCTCCCCGCGGGCTGGACGGCTGCCCCCGAGGGGACCCCGTCCACGTCTGTTCCGGCCCGCTCGGAGGCGACCCTGGCCTGGAACGTCGTCGCACCCGTCACCGCGACGCGCGTCGTCGACACGCTCGGGGTGACCGTCAGCGGGCGGCTCGGTGGCGGTGTCGCGGAGGCACCCGCGTCCCTCTCCGTCATGACCGGCCCCGTCATGTCCGGTCACCTTCTCGCGGAGGACTTCGAGTCCGCCGCCCCGGAGCTCGCCCCGGCCGCCGACCTCGACCGCCCCGGTCTGCTCGGCTGGACCCGGACCCTCCCCGAGGGCTGGAAGGTCACCAACGCTCCCGACATGCCGCAGGGCACGCGGGAACTGCAGGGCTGGACGCTCATGACCAAGCAGCTCTGGTTCCCCGCCGGACAGAACCGTCCCGACTTCACCCGGGCGCTCGGTATCGTCGCCGTCGCCGACTCGGACGACTGGGACGACACCGGCGGCCCGTCCGGCCGGGGCCGCTTCGACTCGACCCTGACCGGCCCGGCGGTGGCCATCCCGTCCGGCACCGCCACCCTGCACCTCGCCTTCGACTCCCACTACCGGCAGGAGAGCCCGCAGGAGGCCGAGGTCACGGTCGAGTTCGACTCCGGGGACAAGGTACGGCTGCTCCACTACAGCAGCGCCGCCTCCGGCAACGACAACCTGGGCCGGGACCAGGAGAACCGCCTCGTCCGGCTCTCCTGCCCCGTCCCTGCGGGCGCCACCTCGGCGCAGGCGGCCTTCCGGCTCTTCAACGCCGGGAACAACTGGTACTGGGCGATCGACAACGTCCGCTTGGCCACTGCCCCGGTCGACGACGCCTGAACGGGAAGCTGTGCCGGGTGCCGGGTGCCGGGTGCCGGGTGCCGGGTGCCGGGTGCCGGGTGCCGGGTGCCGGGTGCCCGGGGGCAGCGTGAGCGCGGGGTGCCGGGGTGCCGGGGTGCCGGGGCGCCCGGTCGACCGGGCGGTGTCGGCCCGTGCCGCCGTGTTGTGCAGAGGGGGACGGAACCGGCGTGCGCGCGGTCGCGGCAGGCGGGCCTGCGGCATCGCACGGGCCGGCCCCGGCCGCCACCGGGAAGGCGCCGCTCCGCACCGGGCGGCAGTGCCCGGGAGTCCCCGCCGCCCGGGTCGGTGCCGGATCCGGTCTGCTCGGGGGCGGGCGCGGAGCCCCGTGCCCCGGCTGCCGCAGCCTGCGCGCTTGGGGAGGTCGGGGGCATGAGGGCCGCGGCCACAGCCCTCGCCGGCCGGAACGCTCACCGACGAGGGCGACGGCGACGACCGTGGGGGCGATGCACATCGGCTCCGGTCTCCTGCCCCACGGGCGACGGCCCGAGGGCGACACGGCGGCATCCCGCAGCCGGTCGCGGCGCCCGCACCGCCGCGCGTCCTCGGGGGCGTGCCCCTGCGAGCGCGCCGTAGCGGTCGGGTTCCTTGCGCCGTCACAGGCCGAGCACGACGAGTGCGATGTCGTCGGTCGCTCCCGCGGGTGGGGTCAGGTCGTCCAGCAGCGCGTCGGCGAGCGCGTCGGGATCGCCACCCCGGTGCCGGGCGAGCGAGTCGGCGAGCCGGGCCAGGCCGGCGTCGATGTCCTCGCCGCGGCGTTCGACCAACCCGTCGGTGTAGAGCACGAGGACGGAGCCCTCGGCGAAGGCGATCTCGCGCTGGGGGCGATCGGTGTGTTCGGGATGGGCGCCGAGCGGGGGATCGGTGGCCTGGACGAGGAAGTCCACGGTGCCGTCCGGGCGCATCAGAGCCGCCGGGAGGTGGCCGGCGCTGCTGTAGGAGATGGTGCGGCCGGGCAGGTCGATCGCCTCCAGGGCGCGGGCGGGGCGGTCGGCGGCGCGGCAGGCGGTGCTGAGGGCGCTGCGCAGCTGGCCCATGACGCAGGCGGCGACCAGACCGGAACCGACGACGTCGCCGACGGCCACGGCGACGCGGCGGGCCGGTCCACCAGGTCGTACCAGTCCCCGCACACGTTGAGGAACCCGACCGCCGGCCGGTAGCGCACCGCGGCGTGCCGCAGTGGCAGCGGGTCGGGCACCGGCAGCATCGCCTCCTGCAGGTGCAGCGCGACCTCACGTTCGCGGGCGTGGGCCTTGCGCAGCCGTTCGTTGACCTCCTGCAGCTCCCGGGCGCGCCGGTACAGCTCGGCCTCCAGCACCGTCGCCCGGTCGGCGCCGCTCCGGCCGCGGCGGTTGCGGACCAGTTCGGTGAGGTCCTCCTCCCAGTGCAGCAGCCAGGCCACCTGCCCGTCGGCACCGAGGACGGGGACGCAGACCGCACTCCAGTACCGCTCCTCCCACACACCCGGCCGGTCCGGCGACTCCACGTCGTAGCGGTGCAGCGTCATCGCGTCGCGTTCCCCGGTGGCCGCCACCCACCGCAGCGAGTCGCGCAGCTTGCGCATGCCCGTCACACCCGGATCCCGCGGGTCGTCAGGGAAGGCGTCGGCCAGGCAGAGACCCACCACCTGGTCACGACTGCGGCCCAGACCACGCAGGAACGCCTCGTTGACGTCGGCGTACTCGAGGTCCGGGGTGAACAGGGCGACCATGCTCGGCAGGGCCTGGAAGACCGCCTGGTAGTCGATCTCGGATTCCCTCACGATGTCACCTGCCCGCCACGCCGTGCCGATCACGTGCCCTTCAACGATAGGGCCACCTGGCCCGGCGCTCTCCCGGCACGAAATCACCTGTTGGCATCGATAACATTCTCTGCCATAGTTCCAGCTACTGACCACCGACCCGGGTTCCGGGGACGGCCGCGTGTCGCCGATTTCTCGGCCGTGCGGAGACATCTCCCTCCGCGCCACCCCTGTCAAGGAGGAGCTGTGAAGCGATCCACCATCCGTTGTGCCGGAATCGCCGGCGCCGTCGCACTGACCCTCGCGGTCGGCGGCTGCTCCGACTCCGATCCCGGTTCCGGTTCGGACTCGGCGTCGTCCTCGGGCAAGGCATCGATAACATTCTGGGGTTGGGCTCCGGGCTACGAGGACGCGGTCAAGGCCTTCAACA
>NZ_JBHXNW010000022.1:81093-114542 GCF_042717365.1 Streptomyces sp. NPDC058534 | reverse complement strand
GGGCGCGACCCGCGGGGCGCTAATTATTTGTCGGGGTGTACCGCGGTGGGTGGGCCCCCCCCGCCCGGGGTCCCCCCTCTCTCGTCGTACGGGTGGCCGTCAGACACCCCTGCGCGGGGCCGGTGGCAGCGCGGCCGGGACGTGCGGGGTCCCGACCCGCTGCCACACCGACTGCTGGCCGACGCGGGCGCTCTGGGCCCCCGCGCTGTAGGCGCTGTACGAGCCTCTGCCGCGCGGGATGCTCCGGAAGGCGGTGAACCCCAGCTCCTCCTCACCGCTGCGATCGCCCGGCAGCGATCGGAAGGACCTGACGTACTCGGCGTAGAGCGCGTCATAGATCGGCGTGGTCGAGGGGCCGCCATGGCGGTGGAAGGCGTCGTATGCGTACACGTATGTCCAAACGACCTCACGCTGGAAGGGATGCGGCCCAGGTGGCGGTCGCCCGGCACCCGTGTGAAACCCCGGTCAGGTGCCCGCCAGCGGCAGCGCCGCCGCGACCAGCTGTCCGCCCGCCGCCGCCTTGTCCAGTGCGTCCCGCAGCAGGTCCTCGCGGGGCTGCCGGCCGATCGATCCCACGGGCGCCGCGAACATCAGCACCTGCTGGTGCTTGTTGGCCGCCGTGCGCCAGCCCTCGGTGACCTGGAGGGGCTGGTGCGCCTGCCACCAGGCCACCGGCCGGCCGCCGTCCGTGCCCGGCTGCAGCACCGCGTGCAGCTGGCCCATCGCGACCAGCACCGACCAGCCGTGCAGCACGGAGGGCGTGGAGGCCAGCTCGGTGACCGGCATGAAGCCCTGTTCGATCAGCAGCGGCAGGAAGTCGTCCCCGGCGCCGGCCGTCCCGGGCCGTGCGATCGGCGCGGTCGGCTCCACCACGAGGGCCGGGTGCAGCTCACCGGCGATCAGGAGCAGACCGCTGGTCACGCCGAGCACCGCCTGCTCGGGGGCCTGCTCGGGCGCGGCGGGCCGCTGCTGCTCCGGCCGGGCCTGGTCGGCGTTGATGGACCGCACGGCGCCCTGGAGCTGCTCCTCGGTGACCTTGACGGTCTGCGAGGGCAGGCAGCCGGCGTGGGCGAAGGCGAGGACCGCGGTCTCGTCGCCGATGAAGAGAACGGTGCTGGTGCGCTCCTGCTCGCAGTCGCCCGGGGTGCGACAGGACGTGCAGTCGTAGCTGCCCGGGGCGGACACCCCGACGAGCAGGCGGTCGGCTTCTTCGTCGCCGATCTCGGCGCGTACGTCGTCGCTGACGTCGAGCATGCGCGGCACGGGGGCTCCCTCGGGATGCGGTGCGTGACCGGACCGGGTGGCTCCTGGTCCGTGGTCCGGGCGGGTCCCCGGCTCATGCAGAGACAACGGGTGATCTGTGGCGGGAGTCACGCCTCATGGCCAACGGAATCGAACCACGCGACGCGCTTGATCGTCTCCCGGCCGCCTTCGCGGCGGTACACCCAAGTGACCTGCGGTGTACGGGGGTTGAGCCCGGAGGCAGACCGCGGCCGCCGCCGCCGGAAGTCGACAAATCAGGAAATCAGTGAATGAACCGGGTGACTGGAAATGGCCGTGGTCCCGGCAGATACTCCGGTCGTGACCACATCGCAATCGGACACGAACAACCAGAAGGCAGGGTTCCGGGTCTAACCGGACGACGAGAAGCCCAGGGAGGAACCGCATCGCATGACGCCGCCGAACCCGACGGCCGCCCCGCTGCGCGCCGACTGCGTCGGCGACTCCGCGGGCGGCCTGACCTTCGACGTCGCCGCGCGCGGGAACGCCGGGGCGGCCCTGCTCGTCCTGCGCCGCCGTGACACCGACGCCGACGAGACGGTCAGCCTGCCGCTGGCCCCGGCCGCCGACGGCCTGCTGCGCGCCGCGCTGCCCAGCAGCGTCTCCCTGCCCGAGGGCCGCTGGGACGCCTACGCCGCCCTGTCCGACGGCGAGCCCCGGCGCCTGGTGCCCGGCGTCACCGACCTGCGCTCCCTCGCCGCCCGCATCCCCGGCGGGCTGCTCGGCCACGTCGCCGTCCGCATCCCGTACGCCACCCGCCAGGGCAACCTCACCGTCCGCAGCTGGCTGCGCGCCCCGCACGCGGAGACGGCGGAGCTGGGGCTGGTGACCGGCGGCCTGAGCGTGCGCGGGCGGGTGTACGGCACTCAGCTGACCCCCGGCGCCCACGCCGAGCTGCGGGCCAGGACCGGCGCCGGCGGGGGCGGCGTGCGGCGGGTGGACGTCGTCACCGAGCGGACCGACTTCGGCTTCACCGTGCGCTACGACACCCTGGCGCCGGGCGACTGGGACCTGTGGCTGCGGCCCGCCGGTGAGTCCGGACCGGTCGTGCGCCTGGCGCGACTGCTGGACGACGTCGCCGACAAGCACCCGGTCCTCACCTATCCCCCCGCGCGGGTGCTCACCGCGGACGGCCCCGTGGAGGCCGGGCCGTACTACACCGGGGACAACGACCTGTCGCTCTCCGTCGTCCCGCTGGGTCCCTGACACTCGCGGACAGAACCTGTCCGCGACCACTGGCAGACTCGGCGCCATGCTCGAGACCTCGGCACGACTGCTGCGGCTGCTCTCCCTCCTCCAGGCCCACCGCGAGTGGTCCGGCACCGGCCTGGCCGACCGGCTCGGTGTCTCCCCGCGCACCGTGCGCCGGGACGTGGACCGGCTGCGCGAGCTGGGCTACCCGGTCAACGCCAGCCCCGGCACCGGCGGCGGCTACCAGCTGGGCGCGGGCGCCGAGCTGCCGCCGCTGCTGCTGGACGACGACGGTGGGGGTCCCCCCCCGCCCGAGCCTGGTTCGAGGGTGGGGGAAGTCGCCGTCGCCGTCGGGCTGCGCGGGGCCGCCGGGCAGGGCGTCGAGGGCATCGGCGAGACCTCCGTCCGCGCCCTCGCCAAGCTGGAGCAGGTGCTGCCGAACCGGCTGCGCCGTCGCGTGGGCGCCCTCACCGCCTTCACCGTGCCGATGCTGCGGGACCCCACGTCCGCGGCCGTCGACCCGGCCGTCCTGACCGAGCTGGCCCATCTGTGCCGGGACGGCGAGCGGCTGCGCTTCGTCTACCGGAGCCACGACGGCGGGGAGAGCCGCCGCACCGTCCGCTCGGCGGCCTCCTCCAGGGGCACCAGCAGCCGCACGGTGGCGTGTGTGGCGTACGCGCGCGTGGAGACGCCCTCGGAGACGTAGGCGGCCAGGTCCTCGGCGGGCGGCTCACGCGGGACGAAGCGGGGGCCGTGCGGCGGCCTGGGGGTGATCCGGTCGGCCCGGAAGGTGCGCCAGTCCGCCGGCCAGCTGCCTGCTGCGCACCGGCGCCGGGAGCCTGGACGTGATGGTGGTGCACGTGATGCTGCTCGGCTTCGACTTCGAGGTGCTGGAGCCGGCGGAGCTGACGGAGGCGATCCGGGCGGCGCGCGACCGGCTCGACCGGGCCCTGGCCCGGCCGCGGCAGCCCCGGGGAGATGGGGAGAAACTGTGAGCAGGAGGTGGTTTTCCTGTGTCCCGTGTTCGGTCCGTGTAAGCGACCCCGAAGTCGCCCGCAAGTCCGTTCGGGGATGTTCGAGTGCGAAATGCGGACCGGCCCGGGGGTGCAATGCGGGTCAATTGCGTCCGCCTATTCGACGGGCCGCCGCGACACGCGGTAATTCACCTCACCCGCCCGCGAAAGGCGTACGGAACCGTCCGTCCGGGTGACGGAGTTCCCGTAAAACGCGCACCGTGATCCTGTGACAGAAATGTGACCGTAGGTGCATCCGCGCCCCGTGTTACCGGCCTGGGCTTCCCCGGTCCGGGGGCAGGGCATAGCGTGGCCGTATGGCACCGATTCCGACACCCCCGGCCGAACCCCAGGACAGCCCGGACGGCTACGTCGGCCTCGCTTCCGACGAGGCCGAGCGGCTGGCGCGGGAGCGTGGCTGGTCGACGGTGCGGTCCCTGGCACCGGGCACGATCATCACCATGGAGTACCGCGTGGGCCGCCTCAACTTCGAGGTGAAGGACGGCCGCGTGTCCCGGTCCTGGAAGGGCTGAGGCGCGCTCAGCCGCCCGACAGGGGGCGTGCGGCCGGGGCCGTGTTGCGCGGGTGACGGTCGGCGTGCGGCGGCCGCCGGCTGCCCGCGGGGGTCACCGGCGTACGGTCCGAGCGCGCCGTGTGCGGGCCCGGCGCCAGATGCGCCGGGGCGCCGTGGGTGCGGGGCGAGGCCACCGGCTCCCGGGACGGCGCGTCCTCCCGGCCGGAGACGGGCGGGGTGAGGACCAGGGGCGGGCCGACCGGCCGACTCATGGCGCCCTCGCTGCCGCGGCGGGCGTACCAGCGGTCGCGCAGGCCGAGGATCCAGGCCTCGGCACGGGTGATCAGCGGTTCGAACCAGGGCAGCGCCAGCAGGATCAGCAGTCCGGCCGCCCAGCCGAGGAGCACGTCGCTCAGCCAGTGCGTACCGAGGTAGACGGTGGACATGCCCACCCCGAGCGAGGTGACCGCCATCAGGGCCGACAGCCAGCGCCGCGCCCTCGGCGTCGAGGCCAGGTAGGCCAGGATGCCCCAGGTCACGACGGCGTTCGCGGTGTGACCGCTCGGAAATATATCGCCGCCGAGCCACATCTCGTTGGCGCCGATCGTGGTCGCGTAGTGCGGTCCCAGCCGGCCCATGCCGTACTTGGCGGCACCGACCGTGACGTTCAGCAGGAGCAGGGAGACACCGAGCGCGAGCAGCGGGCGCAGGGTGTGCTGCCGCCAGGAGCGCCAGCCCAGCCAGGCCGCGACCATCACGGCGGTGGGGCCGCGCTGGCCCAGGACGACGTAGTAGTCGACGAAGGCGTGGATCTCCGGCCACTGCTGGTAGGGCCGGAAGAACATGACCTGCCAGTCGAGCCGGACCAGCCACGAGCTGATCACCACGGCCCACACGATCGCGGCATAGAACGCGAGGGTTCCGGCGAACAGCGCGATCCTGTGCCGGCTCATCTCCGGCACGGCCAGGAGCGCCGGTCGTTCCGGCTCCCGGTCCAGTCTCGCGAACACCCGGTCCAGACGGGTGAGCTTCCGTTCGGTACGCACCCAATCGACGTTACAGCGAGTGAGGAGTGATCCCGGCCGAATCAACGGCTTTGTGATGACGATGTGATGTGGGATTCCTCTCAGGTGGCGCTCTATTCCCGGCGAATGCGCAATCCCCGTCGGCTGTGGGCTTCAATTCCTTTGATCGGTTCGGTCGACGGTTTTATCGTGCTTATGAATCAGTTAACCGAATGCTGGTACGGAATTCTTCCGGCGGCCACCGGGCGCCCGCGGCCGGTCAGGGCGGTCCTGACCCGTTCAGCCAGAACGCCCCGTACACCGCCGACGCCGCCGCGAGGCACCCCACGACAAGTGCTGACCTGGACGTTCGCACCTTGGCCAGGGCCACGGCGAGGGGCAGCAGCAGCGGGAAGGCGGGCAGCAGCAGCCGGGGCTTGGAGCCGAAGTAGCTCGACGCGCACAGGGCGAGGACGACGACGAGGCCCGTGTACACCAGCAGCGCGAGCGGCTGGCGCCGCCGTACGCACACCACGTACAGCCAGACCAGCAGCGCGACCCCGACGATCAGTCCCACGCCCGCCAGGGCCCCCGGGAGTGACGTGAACTTCCCGGCGACGAAGCGGGCGAAGGCCGCGCCCCCGTCGAAGCCGTTGCGCCAGCCGGCCTGCACGTCGAGGTAGCCGAGCGGGCCCCCGCCGGTGCGGTGGCCGACCCACAGCACGTAACCGGCGGCGCCCAGGGGCGCGAGGAGCATGCCGAGCACGCGCCGTGCGCCGTCGCCGGGGGCGCGCTCCGGCCGGTGGGCGCCGTCCGGGACGGCGTCGCTCCGGCTTCGCACGAATGCCCCGACCGCGGCCACCCACACCGCCGCCGCCACCGCGAGCCCCACCGGGCGGGTCAGCCCGGCCAGCGCGGCCAGCGTCCCCGCCGTCACCCAGCGCCCGGTCAGCACCGCGTACAGCGACCAGGCGGCCAGCGCCGTGAACAGGGACTCGCTGTACGCCATCGACTGCACGGCCGCGACCGGCAGCACCGCCCACAGCAGCACGGCGCACACGCCGACGCTGCGGCCGTACAGGTGCTCCGCCACCGCGAAGATCCCCCAGGCCGCGGCGAGCGAGGCGAGCAGGCTCACGACGAACCCGGCGTCCGCGTACGACAGGGGCGTCACCGCCGCCCCGAGCCGCTCCAGCCACGGCAGCAGCGGGAAGAAGGCCAGGTTGGAATGCACGTCCCCGTTGGGCAGCCGCACCTCGTAGCCGTACCCCAGCTCGGCGACCCTCGTGTACCAGAGGGAGTCCCAGCGGGCCGTCAGCAGCGTGTACGCGCTCTTGTCGCGGGCGGCGCTCCACAGGGCCAGGGCGAGCAGGCCCAGGGCGCGTACGGCCGCGTAGCCCAGGAGCGCCGGGGCGGCCCGGCGCAGGGCACCGGGACGGTCCGCCGTGCGCGTCTCAAGATCGGTCACGGGCCCGATTATCTGCCGGGCGGGGCGGCGGCCCGTCAGCAGGGGCGGGCGGGCCGCGGCCTCGGTGGCAGATGCCGCACAGCTCACGGGGGATGTGTGAGGCCCGCCACATGTGCGGTGCGCGCTCTCGCGTAATCTGGCCAGTCACTCGCGTTCCGTTGCACGGCCCGGAGACCTCCGCTCCTCTCCGGCGACCCGCAGGGGAGTCCCCACCCCGCGCAGCCCGCCGGACGCGAGGGAACATGGAGGTACGTACATGTCCGGTACGACCGCGGCTGCCGCCGAGCTGCGCCGTCGGGCTGCCGGGGCCGGTGCCAACCGCTGGGTGGTCCTGGTCGTCCTCTGCGTCAGCCTGCTGCTCGTCGCCGTGGACGCCACGGTTCTCCACGTGGCGGTCCCCGCCGTCACCGAGGACCTCAGGCCCGGTGCGATCGAGCTGCTCTGGATCGTCGACATCTATCCGCTGGTCTGCGCCTCGCTGCTGATCCTCTTCGGCACGCTGGGCGACCGGGTGGGCCGCAGACGGGTCCTCCTGCTCGGCTACGCGCTCTTCGGCGTCGCCTCCGCGCTGGCGGCCCTCGCCGACAACGCCCAGGTCCTGATCGCGGCCCGGGCGCTGCTCGGTGTCGGCGGCGCGATGATCATGCCCGCGACGCTGTCGATCCTGCGCCAGGTCTTTCCCGACCGTCGGGAGCGGGCGCTGGCCATCGGCATCTGGAGCGCGGTGGCCGCGGTGGGCGCGGCGGTCGGGCCGCTGCTCGGCGGGTTCCTCCTGGAGCACTTCTGGTGGGGCTCGGTCTTCCTCGTCAACATCCCGCTGATGCTGGTCAGCCTGCCGGTGGGGCGGCTGCTGCTGCCCGAGTCGAAGGGCGACGGGCGCGGGCCCTGGGACGTGGTCGGCGCGCTGATGGCGGCGGCCGGTCTCTTCGGGGTCGTCCTGGGCGTGAAGCGGCTGGGCGGCGGCGAACCGGTGGCGAGCGTGTTGACCGTGCTGCCGCTGGTGCTGGGCGCGGCCCTGCTGGTCGGGTTCGTACGGCGGCAGCGGCGGCGTACGCATCCGCTGGTGGACCTGGAGATGTTCCGGCGGCCGGCCTTCAGTACGTCCGTGGGGTGCATCGTGCTGGCGATGCTGGCGCTGGTGGGCCTGGAGCTGATCGCGGCGCAGTACCTGCAGCTGGTGCTCGGGCTGTCGCCGCTGGAGACCGGGCTGCGGCTGCTGCCGCTGACCTTCGCGGCGATGGCGGCGGGGCTGGCGGGCGCGCGGATGCTGCGGCGGTTCGGGCCACGGCGGATGGTGTGCGCGGGGTTCTGTCTGACGGCCTTCGCGGTGGTGCTGCTGACG
This sequence comes from Streptomyces sp. NPDC058534, assembly GCF_042717365.1. Lineage (NCBI taxonomy): Bacteria > Bacillati > Actinomycetota > Actinomycetes > Kitasatosporales > Streptomycetaceae > Streptomyces > Streptomyces sp. NPDC058534. The sequence goes on along the minus strand of NZ_JBHXNW010000022.1, from coordinate 106,729 downwards.
GCGCTGGGGCGGAGCGACAACTGCGCGCTGATGCTGTCCGGATTCGTGCTGCTCGGGTTCGGTCTGGAGACGACGCTGTTCGGGGCGTACGAGTCGATGCTGAGCGAGGCGCCGCAGGAGCAGGCGGGTGGGGCGGCGGCGATCGGCGAGACGTCGTACCAGCTCGGTGCGGGGATCGGGATCGCGCTGCTGGGGAGTGTGATGAACGCGGCGTACGCACCCGGGGTGGCGGGGGGTGTGCCCGGGGTGCCGTCGTCGGCGTCTTCGGCGGCGGGGCATTCGTTGGGGGAGGCGTACGAGGTTGCTGCGCAGCTGGGCGGGCCTGCGGGGGTTGCGCTGCGGAGGGCCGCGGGGGATGCGTTTGTGCACGGGCTGCATGTGACGTTGGTGGTGAGTGGGGGGTTGTTGTTGCTGGGGGCGGTGATGGCGTTGCGGTTGCCGCGGGTGATGCAGTGCGAGGGGGAGGCGGTGTCGGTGCCCGCGCCGCGGGACGCGGTGGAGTCACGCGTCTCGGTGTGACCGCAGGGCGTCACCCACCCACGCACCACCCGTTCACCGTCGGCCAGGAGGCGGACGTCGCCAGTGGGCATGCGGCGACGTTGGTGGCTTGCGGTGCGTGGGTGGGAGGCAGGGTGGACGTGCGCCACACTGCCGCGTAACGTCGGCGTCGAGCCGTAACTAGCACTGCTAGTTTTATCGTCCCGGAGGGTGCCCCATGGCCTCGTCCCACAAGTTGCCCGCCTTCGACCCCGTCGACCCCCTCGGCATCGACGACCTCCTGGACCCGGAGGACCTGGCGATCCGGGACACCGTGCGGGGCTGGGCCGCCGACCGCGTGCTGCCGTACGTCGCCGACTGGTACGAGAAGGGCGAGCTGCCCGGCATCCGGGAGCTGGCCCGCGAACTCGGCGGCATCGGCGCGCTCGGCATGTCGCTGGAGGGTTACGGCTGCGCCGGCGCCACCGCCGTGCAGTACGGCCTCGCCTGCCTGGAGCTGGAGGCGGCCGACTCCGGCATCCGCTCCCTGGTCTCCGTGCAGGGTTCCCTCGCCATGTACGCGATCCACCGCTTCGGCAGCGAGGAGCAGAAGGAGCGATGGCTGCCGCGCATGGCCGCCGGCGAGGTCATCGGCTGCTTCGGGCTGACCGAGCCCGACCACGGCTCCGACCCCGCCAACATGCGCACCCACGCCAAGCGCGACACCGGCGGCGACTGGGTGCTCAACGGGCGCAAGATGTGGATCACCAACGGGTCGGTCGCCGGCGTCGCCGTCGTCTGGGCGCAGACCGAGGACGGCATCCGCGGCTTCGTCGTGCCCACCGACAGCCCCGGCTTCTCCGCCCCCGAGATCAAGCACAAGTGGTCGCTGCGGGCCAGCGTCACCAGCGAGCTGGTCCTCGACGACGTACGGCTGCCCGCCGACGCCGTACTGCCGGAGGCCACCGGGCTGCGCGGACCGCTCGGCTGTCTCACCCACGCCCGCTACGGCATCGTCTGGGGTTCGATGGGCGCGGCCCGCAGCTCGTTCGAGGCGGCCGTGGAGTACGCGAAGTCGCGGGAGCAGTTCGGGCGGCCCATCGGCGGCTTCCAGCTGACCCAGGCCAAGCTCGCCGACATGGCGGTCGAACTGCACAAGGGGATCCTGCTCGCCCACCACCTGGGGCGGCGCATGGACGCCGGCCGCCTGCGTCCCGAGCAGGTCAGCTTCGGCAAGCTCAACAACGTACGCGAGGCCATCGACATCTGCCGCACGGCCCGCACGATCCTCGGCGCCAACGGGATCTCCCTCGAATACCCCGTCATGCGGCACGCGACGAACCTGGAATCGGTGCTCACCTACGAGGGCACCGTCGAGATGCACCAGCTGGTGCTGGGCAAGGCGCTGACCGGACTCGACGCCTTCCGGTAGGACAGGCCCCGGGGAGTCCGGCGTGGGGCGGGCGGGGCCGTGGTGAACGGCCCCGCCTCAGCTCTGGTTGAAGAAACCGTCGGAACGGTGCGCGGCGGGCTCGCCGCTGATGACCTGCGTGTCGGCCGGGCTGAGCAGGAACACCCGGGTGGACACCCGCTCGATCGAACCGCGCAGACCGAAGATGAGCCCGGCGGCGAAGTCGACGACGCGCTTGGCGTCGGTCGCCTCCATGGCCGTCAGGTTCATGATGACCGGGACCCCCTCCCGGAACAGCTCGCCGATGGACCGTGCGTCCCGGAAGCTGTCCGGGGTGACGGTCGCGATGCGGCGGCCCTTCTCCTCGGCCACGTCCGAGGCAACCTTCACCCGCGGGTCCGTGACCCAGGCGTCCCCGGACTCGGTGCCCTCGGAGTAGTCGTCGTCGTAGTAACGCTCGTCATCGTTGTCGTCGACGAGGCCGAGCCACGCACTCGCCTTGCGTACCGATCCCATGGACGCCTCCTCTCACAGCGGTCTTTCGTGCTTCCGCATCCCTATGGTCATCCATGATGCGGACGTCGCGCCAAGTGAATAGACGCCGCCCGGGGGGTTTGTGACGGTACTGGTGCACAGCGAATCCGTCGAGAGTCCTTGTGTCCCAAGGGTCGTTTCCCAAACGGCTGCTGACTGTGAGTGAAATATGATTCTTCGCGGCGGACGGGTGAGGCGGGGTGCGTACGGGTGAAGGGGGTGCTCGGTACGATGCCGCAGCTCAGCGTCGTACCAACCACGGGGGAGCGTCGTGTTCGGAATCGTCAGGCCGTGCAGGCACCGGCTCGGGGAGAGCCTCACGAGCCAGTGGATGGCGCATTTGTGCGGGTTGTGCCTCGCTCTGCGCAAGGACCATGGACAGTTCGCGCGCATCGTGACGAATTATGACGGGCTTCTCATATCGGTTTTGACGGAGGCTCAGGCCGGGAGAGGTGGTGCGGGAGCCGGGCGGCGCACCGCCGGGCCCTGCCCGCTGCGCGGAATGCGGACCGCGTCCGTCGCGCACGGCGAGGGGGCCAGGCTCGCGGCGGCCGTCTCGCTGGTGCTCGCCTCGGCCAAGGTGCGCGACCACGTCGCCGACGGGGACGGCCTGCTGGCCCGTCGGCCGGTGGCCCTCGCCGCCCGCCGGGTCGCCACCGGCTGGGACGCGGCGGGAGCGCGCGGCGGCAGCGCCGTCGGGTTCGACACCGCCGTCCTGGTCGACGCCGTGGACCGGCAGGGCGGCATCGAGGCGCTCGCCGGGCCCGGCACACCGCTGCTCACCGTCACCGAGCCGACCGAGACCGCCACCGCCGCCGCCTTCGCGCACACCGCGCACCTCGCCGGCCGCCCGCACAACGCCGAGCCGCTCGCCGAGGCCGGGCGCCTCTTCGGCCGGCTCGCCCATCTCCTGGACGCCGTGGAGGACCGGGAGACCGACGCCGCGGCCGGCGCCTGGAACCCGCTCACCGCGACCGGTACTCCGCTCACCGAGGCCCGGCGGCTCGCCGACGACGCGGTGCACGGGGTGCGGCTCGCCCTGCGCGAGGCGGAGTTCGGAGACGGGCGGCTGGTGCACCGGCTGCTCGTGCACGAGTTGGGCAACTCGGTCGACCGGGCGTTCGGCGCCGTGTCGTGCGCCCACGGCAGCCACCCGTACGCCCCTCCCGGCACCCCGGGCGCGCCCGGTGGCCCCGGTGGGCCGACGCCCCCGGAGCCGCCCCGGCGCGACCGGCGGGGGCTGCTCGCGGGGTGCGCCGTGTGGGTGGGGCTGGCCTGTACGTGCCAGCTGTGCTGCGGCACCTACCACGACCCGTGGAGCGGGGAGCGCAAGGAAGGGACGTGCGCCAACTGCGACTGCGGCGGGTGCGACGGGTGCTGCAGCTGCTGCGACTGCTGCAGCAACTGCTGTGACGGCGACGGGTGCGGGTGCGACGGCTGCGACTGCGGTTGCAGCTGCTGAGCGACCGTCGGCCCGTCAGCCGCCGAAGGCCTGATCCTCGTGCCGCATCCGACCAGGGCGAGGGCGCCACCCCTCCGTTCCCACCTCGGTCTGGGCGATCCGGTATGGAAGGGTTCATCCCATGACGACGGACGCATCCGACGAGTGGAAGCGGTGGCACGAGCACCGCGTGGCGACGGTGTCGGCGCCCTACGGGCCGCTCGCCCTCACCGGCACGCACTGGCTGGCGGACTATCCGGACGGACAACTTCCGGACATCCCCGGGCGGTGGACGGCGGACGGCGACGCGGTGCTCCTGACGGCCACCGGTGCGGACGGGCTCACCGTGGACGGAGCGCCCTTCGACGGCGAGGTGCGGCTCACCGCCGACGCGGGGCCCGCCGGTGAGGCCCGGGTGGCGCTGGGGGAGCGGCGGCTGGTCGTGCTGGTCCGCGAGGGCCAGTGGGGCGTGCGCGACTTCGACCCGGCGGCCGGCCCGCGGCGGGAGTTCCGCTCCATCGCGGCCACCCCGTACGATCCGCGCTGGTCGGTGCCGGGGCGCTTCACGCCGTACGGCACCGGGCGGCGCAGTGTGCGGGTGCCGAACGCGGACGGCAGGGAGCGCGGCCTGGCCCTCGGCGGGGAGCTGGCCTTCGCGCTGGGCGGTCGGGAGCACACGCTCCAGGTGAGCGTCGAGGACGACGGTTCGCTGTGGGCGGTCTTCGCCGACGGCACCAGCGGAAGCACCAGTTACCGCTTCCGGTTCCTGCGCCCGGCCGCGCCGGACGCCGAGGGCCGTACGACGGTCGACCTCAACCGGGCGCTGCTGCCGCCGTGCGCGTTCGCCGACCACTTCGTCTGTCCCTTCCCGCCGCCGGGGAACACCCTGGCGGTCCGCGTCGAGGCCGGAGAGCGGGGACTGCGCTGAGGTTCGGCGGGGGTTGGTAAAAGTTTGAAATATTGACGACCGAAAGACACTCTTGCGCCGACCGGTCGTTCGGCCGAATACTCCAACCTCAGCGTTTGTCAGGGGCACGACGCATCCGGAACCCGGAGGTCCGCCCATGCCTGCGCCTCACGGGCCCCAACCCCACACGAGGGCCCCCGACTTCCCACGTGGAGGAACGAAAAGTGAGGATCAAGCGCACCACCCCCCGCAGCGGCATCACGAGACGGACTCGGCTGATCGCCGTATCCACCGGCCTCGTGGCCGCGGCCGCCGTCGCGATCCCCAGCGCGACCGCGGCGCCCACCCCGGCCACGTTCAGCGCCGCCGAACTCAGCAGTGCCAGCGGCGCGGTACTCAAGGCCGACGTCCCGGGCACCGCCTGGGCCGTCGACAGCAAGTCCGGCCGGGTGCTGCTCACCGTCGACAGTACGGTCTCCCAGTCCGAGATCGCGAAGATCAAGGAGCAGGCCGGCGCCCAGTCCGGCGCGCTCACGGTCAAGCGCACCCCGGGCACGTTCAGCAAGCTCATCCAGGGCGGCGACGCCATCTACTCGAACAGCGGGCGGTGCTCCCTCGGTTTCAACGTCCGCAGCAGCAGCGGCACCCAGTACTTCCTGACCGCGGGTCACTGCACCGACGGTGCGGGCACCTGGTACTCCAACTCCGGGCGCACCTCGGTCATCGGCTCGACGGCCGGCTCCAGCTTCCCGGGCAACGACTACGGCATCGTGCGGTACTCGGGGTCGGTCAGTAGGCCCGGCACCGCCAACGGCGTGGACATCACCCGCGCGGCCACCCCGAGCGTGGGCACCACCGTCATCCGCGACGGCTCCACCACCGGCACCCACAGCGGCCGCGTCACCGCCCTGAACGCCACCGTCAACTACGGCGGCGGCGACGTCGTCGGTGGGCTGATCCAGACCACGGTCTGCGCCGAGCCCGGCGACTCCGGCGGCTCGCTCTACGGCAGCAACGGCACCGCGTACGGTCTGACCTCCGGCGGCAGCGGCAACTGCTCCTCCGGCGGTACGACGTTCTTCCAGCCGGTCACGGAGGCCCTGAGCGCCTACGGCGTCAGCGTCTACTAGTCCGGCCTGGCCCGGCTCGTCCTGGCCGGGCCTTCGGGACTCGGTCGGCAGCACAACGAGCCCCCGTACACCACCCGGTGTGCGGGGGCTCTCCCGTGCCCGGGGCGGGACGCCCCCGCGCGACCACCGCGTGTAGACGCACACTCGACGGCCGGAAGGCAAGGGGTGGTTTTCGGACAGGGCGGGGCCGGTCGGCCGGTCTTCGGTTACTCGCCCGTAGCGTTTGCTGGCGCGTTCACTCCGCGAATCCTGCTGGAAGGGACATGAATGGTGAAGGACGTGTGACCACGCTGGAGTTGTCGTGCGCACGTCCTGAAGTCGACCTTGTGTGCCCCCTGTGGAATCGGAAGAGTTAGCGCTCGTCAACCAGCCTTCCGGTTCGCGAGGTCCCCATAACCTCCCGGGCCGACCCCCCACAGGAGGACATGAGTTGAAGCACCGACGCATATCCAGGCGACGGACCGCAGTGGTCGGCGCGGGAATCACCGCACTGGTAGCCGCGGGAGTCACCTTCCAGAGTGCGAACGCCAGTGAGGCTCCGCAGTCCGCCGCCCCCGAGACCCTGTCGGTCACGGCGGCCGGAAAGCTCGCCTCCACGCTCCTCGGCGACCTCGGCACCGACGCGGCCGGCACGTACTACGACGCACAGGCGAAGAGCCTCGTGGTCAACGTGCTCGACAAGACCGCCGCGCAGACCGTCGAGGAGGCCGGCGCCAAGGCGAGAGTCGTCGAGAACTCGCTCGCCGAGCTGAAGAGCGCGCGCACCACCCTCACCGAGGACGCGGCCATCCCGGGCACCTCCTGGGCGACCGACCCGACCACCAACAAGGTCGTCGTCACCGCGGACCGCACGGTCTCCAAGGCCGAGCTGACCAAGCTGACCAAGGTGGTCGACGGGCTCGGCGCCAAGGCCGAACTCAAGCGCACCAAGGGTGAGTACAAGCCCTTCATCGCGGGCGGCGACGCCATCACCGGCGGCGGCGGGCGCTGCTCGCTCGGCTTCAACGTCACCAAGGGCGGCGAGCCGCACTTCCTGACCGCCGGGCACTGCACCGAGGGCATCACCAGTTGGCAGGACTCCTCCGGCAACCAGCTCGGTGAGAACGTGACGTCGAGCTTCCCGGACAACGACTACGGCCTGGTCAAGTACAGCGGCGAGGTGGACCACCCGAGCGAGGTCAACCTCTACGACGGCTCCTCCCAGGCCATCTCGGGCGCCGCCGACGCCACCGTCGGCATGGAGGTGACCCGCAGCGGCTCCACCACCCAGGTGCACTCCGGCAAGGTCACCGGCCTCGACGCCACCGTCAACTACGGCAACGGCGACATCGTCAACGGCCTGATCCAGACCGACGTCTGCGCCGAGCCCGGCGACAGCGGCGGCTCGCTCTTCTCGGGCGACAAGGCCGTCGGCCTCACCTCCGGCGGCAGCGGCGACTGCACCTCGGGCGGCGAGACCTTCTTCCAGCCGGTGACGGAGGCCCTGTCGGCCACCGGTACGCAGATCGGCTGAGCACCAGCGGAGCGCGGTACGCAGGAGTCCCGTCCCTCGTGGGGCGGGACTCCTGCGTGTGTACGTCCGCGTGTGTACGTCCGCGTGTGTACGTCCCCGTGTGTGCGGGGGCCGTGGGTCAGTCTGCCTGCGCGGGCAGCTCCGGCTCCCGGCGTTCGCGGCGCAGTACGGCCGCCAGCATCGCGATCACCGTCCCCGCGACCGCCCACGCCCACAGCACCAGCAGGGACTCGGTCACGTCGTTCGCCTCGAAGTACGCGATCGAACGGGCCGCCCAGGTGCCCGCGCCCGGCGGCAGCGCCGGGCCGATCGCCTGCCAGAACGGCGGCAGCATCGGCAGCGGGAAGGCACCGCCCGCGCTCGGGTTGCCCGCGATCACCACCAGCAGGATCGCCAGCCCGATCCCGACGATCCCGAAGACCCCCTGGAGGGCGAGCGTGGCCGCGCCCACCGCGAAGGTGATCAGCGCGCCGAGCCCCCACAGGTCCACCACGCCGCCGGGCAGCGCGCCCAGGATGGGCCCGACGATCACCGCGCCGCCGAGTCCGCCGACGATCGACACCAGCGCCATCACGATCAGCCGGATCGCCGCGCGGCGCGGGTTGGCCGGCCGGGCGCCGGTGCTGATCGCCAGGATCGAGGCGCACAGATAGCCGCCGACGCACCAGCCCACGACCAGGTAGAACGACGACAGCCCGTCGAAGTCCTGGGCCGAGGCAGGGGCCACGTCGACGGTCCGCACCGCGCGGTCCTGGCTCCGCTCCACCTCGGCGACCAGCCCCTCCAGGGTGGTGGCGAGGACGGTCCCGCCGCCGGACGCGACCAGCAGGGTGTCGGTGCGGCCGGAGTCCTCGACGACCAGGGCGCCGTCGATGTCCCGGTTCTCGATCTGCTTGCGGGCGCTCGCCGCGTCGGCCACCGTCCGCGGGTCCAGCGGCGACCCGGGCAGCCCCTCCAGGCCGCTCACCGTCCGGTCGGCGACCGCCGGGGGCGCGACCACCCCGAAGGGCACGTCCCTCGGCCTCGGGTCGTGCAGCGCCCCCACGTAGGAGGCGATGAAGAGCAGCTGGAGCGCGATCACACCGAGCACGAGCAGGGTGGCCCGCGGGGTGACGGCGTCCCTCACCTCGGGGAGGAAGGAGCCGCTTCGCGTGCCGGGGTCGCCCGGTGTGTGTGACATGTCCTCACGGTCCGGGTCGGAGGGTGTTTGCGCAGGTGGGACGGGGCCGAACGGATGTCGCACACACATTCGAAATTTGGTCTATGGTGGGGGTGAGGTAGTTGGGAACAGACGTTCGATAGGGCGTAGGGCCCAGGGCGTCGGGTTCATGAGATCGGGAGGTGCGTGTGCCGGGTTTCACGCATCTGCACACCGTCTCCGGGTTCTCCGCCCGCTACGGCGCCTCCCACCCGGAGCGGCTGGCCGAGCGCGCCTCGGAGCGGGGCATGGACGCCCTCGCCCTCACCGACCGCGACACCCTCGCGGGCACGGTCCGCTTCGCCAAGGCCTGCGCGAAGGCCGGCGTCCGCCCGCTGTTCGGCGCGGACCTGGCGGTGGCCGCCCCCGAAGCCGGGACCGGCCGCACGGAGACCTCCGTACGCCGGGACCGGCGCCGCACCCCCGTGCGCGGCGGCGTCTTCGTCGACGAGTCGGCCCCGCGGGTGACCTTCCTCGCCCGGGACGGCGCCCGCGGCTGGGCCGATCTGTGCCGCCTCGTCTCCGCCGCCCACACCGCCGAAGAGACCCCGCTGCTGTCCTGGGCCGACAACCACGCCGACGGCCTGACCGTCCTGCTCGGCCCCGGCTCCGACGTCGGCCGCGCCCTCGCCGCCGGCCGCCCCGACCGCGCGGCGAGGCTCCTCGCCCCCTGGCGGGAGGTCTACGGCGACGCCCTGCGCCTGGAGGCCGTCTGGCACGGCCGTGAAGGGACCGGCCCCGGCTCCCTGCGCCTGGCCGCCCGTACCGTCGGCTTCGCCGCCGAGCAGGGGGTCCGGCCGGTGCTCAGCAATGCCGTCCGCTACGCCGACCCCGGCCAGGGCCAGGTCGCCGACGTCCTGGACGCCGCCCGCCGCCTCGTCCCGATCGACGCCACCAGGGAACTGGACTCCGGTGAGGCGTGGCTCAAGGACGCCGCCGCCATGCGGCACGCCGCCGAACGGATCGTCGAGTCCGCGGGCTTCCGCCGTGACACCGCCCACCGCCTGCTGGAGCAGACCCGGGCGACGGCCGCCGAGTGCCTGGTCGACCCCGAGGACGACCTCGGCATGGGCGCCGTCCACTTCCCCGAACCCCACCTCGTGGGCGCCGGCCGCCGCACCGCCCAGCGGGCGCTCGCCTCCCGGGCGGCGGCGGGCATGGTGCTGCGCGGCTACGACCGGCGGCGCGACCACCGGGAGTACTGGGAGCGGATGCACCACGAGCTGGACATCATCGCCCACCACGGCTTCGCCTCGTACTTCCTCACCGTCGCCCAGGTCGTGGACGACGTACGGCACATGGGCATCCGGGTCGCCGCGCGCGGCTCCGGCGCGGGCTCGCTCGTCAACCACCTCCTCGGCATCGCGCACGCCGACCCGGTCGAACACGGGCTGCTGATGGAGCGGTTCCTGTCCAGGGAGCGGGTGGTGCTGCCCGACATCGACATCGACGTGGAGTCCGCGCGCCGGCTGGAGGTCTACCGCGCGATCATCGGCCGGTTCGGCACCGAGCGGGTCGCCACGGTCGCGATGCCGGAGACGTACCGGGTGCGCCACGCCGTCCGCGATGTCGGCGCCGCCCTGTCCATGGACCCGGCCGAGATCGACCGCGTCGCCAAGTCCTTCCCGCACATCCGCGCCCGCGACGCCCGCGCCGCGCTGGAGGAGCTGCCCGAGCTGAGGGAGCTGGCGGAGGAGTCCCGCCGGGACGGAGGGGGGAGGTACGGCAAGTTCTGGGAGCTGGTCGAGGGCCTCGACGCCCTCCCGCGCGGCATCGCCATGCACCCCTGCGGCGTCCTGCTGTCCGACGCCTCCCTGCTCTCCCGTACGCCGGTCATGCCGACCAGCGGCGAGGGTTTCCCGATGGCGCAGTTCGACAAGGACGACGTGGAGGACCTCGGGCTGCTCAAGCTGGACGTGCTCGGCGTGCGGATGCAGTCGGCGATGGCGCACGCGGTCGCCGAGGTGAAGCGGGCGACGGGCACCGAGGTCGACCTGGACGCCGTACCGGAGGGCGACCCGGCGACGTACCGGATGATCCGCTCCGCCGAGACGCTGGGCTGCTTCCAGATCGAGTCGCCGGGGCAGCGGGACCTGGTCGGCAGGCTCCAGCCGGCCACCTTCCACGACCTCGTGGTCGACATCTCGCTCTTCCGCCCCGGTCCGGTCGCCGCCGACATGGTGCGGCCGTTCATCGAGGCCCGGCACGGGCGGGCGCCGGTGCGCTACCCGCACGAGGACCTGGCGGAGCCGCTGGAGGGGACGTACGGGGTCGTCGTCTTCCACGAGCAGATCATCGACATCGTCGACATCATGACCGGCTGCGGACGCGGCGAGGCGGACCGGGTGCGGCGCGGCCTTTCCGACCCGGAGTCGCAGGGGCGGATCAAGGTGTGGTTCGCCCAGCACGCGGCGGAGCACGGGTACGGCGCGGAAACGATTCAGCGCACCTGGGAGATCATCGAGGCCTTCGGCTCGTACGGCTTCTGCAAGGCGCACGCGGTCGCCTTCGCGGTGCCGACGTACCAGTCGGCGTGGCTGAAGGCCCACCACCCGGCCGCCTTCTACGCGGGCCTGCTCACCCACGACCCCGGCATGTACCCCAAGCGGCTGCTGCTGGCGGACGCGCGGCGGCGCGGGGTGCCGATCCTGCCGTTGGACGTGAACAAGTCCGGGGTCGCACACCGTATCGAACTGGTGTCCGAGAGCAAGCGGAGCGCCCCCGTGTGGGGCCTGCGCCTCGCCCTCTCCGACGTGCACGGCATCAGCGAGGCCGAGGCGGAACGGGCCGCCGAGGGGCAGCCGTACGCCTCCCTGCTCGACTTCTGGGAACGGGCCCGCCCCAGCAGGCCGCTGGCCGGACGGCTCGCCCAGGTCGGCGCGCTGGACGCGTTCGGCGCCAACCGCCGCGACCTGCAACTGCACCTGACCGAGCTGCACCGCGGCGCCCGGGCCGGCCGCGGCGACCAGCTCCCGCTGGCCGGCGGACGGAAGACCGCCCCCGCCGGACTGCCCGACCTCACCTCGGCGGAGAGACTCAGCGCCGAACTGGGCGTGCTGTCCATGGACGCCTCGCGCAATCTGATGGACGACCACCGCACCTTCCTGCGCGAGCTGGGCGTGGTGTCGGCCAAGCGGCTGCGCGAGGCCCGGCACGGGGAGACCGTGCTGGTCGCGGGTGCCAAGGCGGCCACCCAGACACCGCCGATCCGCTCCGGGCGCCGGGTCATCTTCTCCACCCTCGACGACGGCACCGGCCTGGTCGACCTCGCCTTCTTCGACGACTCCCACGACGCCTGCGCGCACACCGTCTTCCACTCCTGGCTGCTGCTGGTGCGTGGGGTGGTGCAGCGGCGCGGCCCGCGCAGCCTCAGCGTGGTCGGCTCCGCCGCCTGGAACCTCGCCGACCTGCTGGAAGTGCGGGGCGCGGAGGGTCTTGAGGGCGTCGCGGCCCGGCTGGCCGAGGCCCCCGGCGCCGGTCCCGAGGCCGCCGACGGTGACGGCGACGGCGGGGGACAGCGGAAGATCCGCATGTCCACGGGGTACGAGATGCACCCCTGGGCCGATCTGCGCCCCGCGGGCGAAGGGCCCGCGGTGGGAAGGAAGTTGTGGCACCAGAGTCCGGGGAGTGCGGGATGACCATTCTCTGCGTACGTTTCCAGCTGCCGCCGATGTACGAGGCGGCCCTGCCCCAACTGCTGGGGCTGTTGGAGGAGTTCACGCCGGTCGTCGAGGCGTTGCCACCCGACGGCGCGCTGGCCGACCTGCGCGGCGCCGAGCGGTACTTCGGCCGGGACGCCGTGGAACTGGCCTCGGTGATCCGCGTCCGCGCCCTCGCGCTGTACGGCGTCGACTGCGTGATCGGCGCCGGGCCGGGCCCGATGCCGGCCCGCATGGCCCTGCGGGACGCCCGGCCGGGGCTGACCCGCGCGGTACCCGAGGGCGGGGTGCGGGAGTTCCTCGCCGGCAAGCCCGTCGCCGCGCTGCCCGGCGTCGGCACCGCGACCGCCCGCACGCTGTGCGAGTACGGCCTCGACACCCTCGGCCGGGTCGCCGCCGCGCCCCTGTCCACGCTCCAGCGCCTGCTCGGCGCGAAGACGGGCCGCGAGCTGCACGAGAAGGCCAACGGCATCGACCGCGGCCGGGTCGTCCCCAACGGCGTCTCCCGCTCCCTTGCCGCCGACCGCCCCTTCGACCGCGACGAGCTGGACCCCGACCGGCACCGCCGCGCCCTGCTCTCGGCCGCCGAGGAACTGGGCGTCCGGCTGCGCGCCGTGGACAAGGTGTGCCGCACCCTCACCCTCACCGTGCGCTACGCCGACCGGTCGGCCACCACCCGCAGCCGCACCCTGAAGGAGCCGACCGCGCACTCGGCGGCGCTGACGCGGGCCGCGTACGGCATGTACGAGGCGCTCGGCCTCCAGCGCGCCCGGGTCCGGTCGGTCGTCCTGCGCGCCGAGGGCCTCGCCCCCGCCGAACAGGCCTCCCACCAGCTCACCTTCGACCCCGTGGACGAGAAGGTCCGCCGGATCGAGGAGGTCGCGGACCGGGCGCGGGCGAAGTTCGGGCCGCGGGCGGTGATGCCGGGGTCCTTGGCGGTGGCTTGAGGCGCCCTCGCGGGTCAGTTGGCCCACGGCGGGGTGAGCAGGGTGCCGTCGGCCAGTTCGGCCGTCAGGCCGACCGAGGTGGTGACCCAGGTCGTCGCCGTCCGGTCGGTGGGGTTCTCCACGGCGAGGGTCGCCCCCGGGTTGATGATCACGGTGTCGCCCGCTGTGACGTGCTCGGTGCGGTCGTCGAGGGTGATCTGCAGTTCGCCGGTGAGCAGGTGGAGGATCTCCTCCCGGTCGACGGTGTGCGCCGGCGCCCGCGTCCCCGCCGGGATCTCGCCCCGCCAGGCGCAGAGCTGACTGCTGCCGGTGCGGGGAGCGGCGTACGAGACGAAACGGGCGCCGTGGATCTCGTGGGTGACGCCTTCGGAGGAACGGACGACGGGCATGGCGGTCTCCTGGGGGTGCGAGTGGGGGGCGGGCTTGAGGTGCGTTGTCGGCTGCGGGTGCGTGGTGGTTGCTCGCGCCCACGCGGCGGAGCCGCAGATGTCACAGCCCCGCGCCCCTTGAGGGACGTCACCTGGACGCCGATAAGGGGCGCGGGGAACTGCGCGACCAGCCACCGACTACCCGCAGCCGACGGCCGGCGGAAGCCGAAGTGGTCAACCTGCTTGACTACTTTGCTCGGCTCTATGGTCAAGCCGCTTGACCAATACGTCAAGGGTGTTTCAATGCCCCCGTGCAGAACTCCGACGCCATGGCCCTCTCCGCCGCCCTGCTCGCCGCGGCCGGCGGGCTCACGCAGCGCATCCACGAGGGGGTCGTCGCCCGCGGCTTCGAGGGGCTGCGGCCCGCGCACGGCTTCGCGTTCACCCGGCTCGCCCCGGACGGTGCGACGGTCACCGACCTCGCCGCGCACCTCGGGGTGACCAAGCAGGCCGCCAGTCAGCTCGTCGACGAGCTGGTCCGCAAGGGGTACGCCGAACGCCGGCCGCATCCCGCCGACGCGCGCGCCCGGCTGGTGCTGCTGACCGAGACGGGGTGGGCCTGCACGCGGGCCGCGGAGGCGGCGGCGGCGGAGGCCGTGGGCGCGTGGGTCGAGGTGCTCGGCGAGGACGAGATCCGCGCCCTGCGGGACCGCCTGCTGCGCGTCGCGCCGGGCGGGCCGGTGCGGCCCGCCTGGTGACTCGCTCCCGGTGACCCTTTATCACCTGCGGTGTCATCGGCTGCGGTTATCACTGGAAGTTTTTACTGACGCGTAACTTCACACTTGCACTACTCGCCCGTAACTTGACGAGTGAACAGCATCCCGTGATCCGGATCACAGGGCGTCCTGCCGTCGCAACTCCCTGTCGCAACCCCCTGTCGCAACTCCCTTGAGCCGCGAGGAGATCACCTGATGCTGCCCTGGAGACGATTGCTCAGACCGCTGACCGCGCTGCTGCTGACCGCCGCGGTCGCCCTCTTCCCCGCCGCCACCGCCGCCCACGCCGCCGACGCACGGCCCAGCAGCGGCTGGAACGACTACACCTGCAAGCCCTCCGCCGCCCACCCCCGCCCCGTCGTCCTCGTCCACGGCACCTTCGGGAACTCCGTCGACAACTGGCTCGGCCTCGCGCCCTACCTGAAGAACCGCGGCTACTGCGTCTTCTCCCTCGACTACGGCCAACTGCCCGGCGTCCCGTTCTTCCACGGCCTCGGCCCGGTCGAGAAGTCGGCGGAGCAACTGGACGCCTACGTCGACCGGGTGCTCGCCGCGACCGGCGCCGCGGAGACCGACCTCGTCGGCCACTCGCAGGGCGGCATGATGCCCCGCTACTACCTGAAGTTCCTCGGCGGGGCCGTCGAGGTCAACGCCCTGGTCGGCATCGCGCCCAGCAACCACGGCACCACGCTGTCCGGGCTGACCAACCTGTTGCCGTACTTCCCCGGTGTCGGGGACCTGCTGAACGAGCACACCCCCGCCCTCGCCGACCAGGTCGTCGGCTCCGACGTCCTGACCAAGCTCAACGCGGGCGGCGACACCGTGCCGGGCGTGCGCTACACCGTCCTCGCCACGAAGTACGACGAGGTGGTCACGCCGTACCGCAGCCAGTACCTGAGCGGGCCCGGGGTGCGCAACGTCCTGTTGCAGGACCTGTGCCCCCTCGACTTCTCCGAGCACCTGGCGATCGGGCTGTTCGACCGGATCGCCTTCCACGAGGTGGCCAACGCCCTGGACCCGGCCCGCGCCAAGCCCACCACCTGCGCCTCGGTCTTCGGCTGACCGGGTCGCCCGGAACGCAGGGCGGGGTCCGTCCGGCCTGAGCCGCCGGACAGACCCCGCGTCCCGGGTCAGCGGCCGTGCCGGCCACCGCTCGTCAGCGCCCGGCGGCGGACCGACGCGAACAGCGCGGCCGCGCCGAGGGCCAGGGCGGCGGCACCGCCGACGGCGATGTAGGGCGTGCTGCTGTCCCCGCCGGTCTCGGCGAGGTTCTCGGTGCCCCCGCCGGCGGCCTTGACCTGGTTGGGCTCCGCGGCGGCCTCGGCGGCCGGGCCGGTCGGGTCGGTGGTGGTCCCGGCGTCCTGGTCCCCGTGGCCCCGGTGCTCGATCGTCGACTTGTCGGCCGCGGCGGCGAGCTGCTCGTCGGTGGGCACGGAGGCCTCGGGCGCCGGGGCGGTGCCGGCGGCGCTCTCGCCGTCCGCGCTCTCGCCGTTCGCGCTCTCGCCGTTCGCCGCCTCCCCGCCCGCGGCACCGCCGCCGCCGAAGGAGACGTCGGAGCAGGAGTAGAACGCCTCCGGGCTGTCCGAACGCTGCCACACCGCGTACAGCAGGTGCTTGCCGGAACGCTCGGGCAGCTTGCCGGAGAAGGTGTAGAAACCGCCCGAGGCCGCCGGGTCCGTGACCGTGGCCACCAGGGCGGACAGATCCAGGTCGCCCCAGCCCAGCGGCTTCGCCGGGTCGTAGCCGGGCTTGGTGATGTACACCTTGAACGTGCCCTTGTGCGGGGCCGTCACACGGTACTTGAAGGTGTACGAGCCGCTGCTCACGCTGGTCGTGGGCCAGTCCGCGCGCGCCAGGTCCATACCCTTGAAGGCGGGGTCGTTGGCGCTGCACAGCTTGCCGTCCGGGATCAGCTCCTGGTGCTTGCCGGCGGCGTTGCCGATGCGGATGCCGTTCCAGTCGTAGAGGGCCTGCGTGCCGCCGGCCGCGACCGCGGCCTTGCACGCGGCCGACTTCGGGTTCTCGGGGCCCTCGGCGTGGCACTGCGACACCCGGCTGACCGGGTCGCCCATCGAGCCGTGCGCCGACGCGGGCGCAGCGGCCAGCGTGGTCAGGGCGAGCGGGGCGAGGCCGGCGACGGCGACGGCGGCGGCCCTGCGGGACGCGGAGGATGCGGGCATGGGGATCTCCTGGAGACGGTCACGGTGGACGTGGGGACGTGGGCCGGAACCCGTGGGGTGATCAGCAAACTAGCCCCAAGAAACCGTGAAATCGCCTGCTGGAGACGGGTGACGGAGATCCTTATGGTCGCGTTAAGGGAGTGCTCAGGCTGCGCTGAGGTAGCTACCGTTCGGGGTATGGAAGACGAACCGGTCCGACAGGCGGTCACCGACGACGTACCCGCGGTGAAGGCCGTCACCGACGCCGCCTACCAGCCCTACATCGAGCGCATCGGGGTGGTGCCGCAGCCCATGGAGGCGGACCACGCGGCGAACGTGGCCGCGGGAAGGGTGTTCGTCGCGTGCGAACCCGGAGGGGACCTGGTGGGCCTCGTCGTCCTGGAGGCGCAGCCGGACCATCTCTTCCTCGACAGCATCGCCGTCCGCCCCGACGCCCACGGCAGGGGCGTGGGGCGACGGCTGCTGCAGTTCGTGGACGCGCACGCGCGTGCGCTGGGCCTGCCCGAGGTCAGGCTCTACACGAGCGCGATGATGTGGGAGAACCAGGAGATCTACCCGAAGTACGGGTACGAGCTAGTGGAACGCCGAGTGGACGGGCCCTACGACCGCGTCCACTACCGCAAGCGGCTGCCCTGACACGTCTGCGTCTCATGACGCGCCCGCCCGGTCAGCTGTCCGGCCACCAGGTGCGCGCGATGTCCTTGCGAACCTCCGGGCGCCCCGAGGGCCGCTCGTCGACCTCCTCGCGGACTCGGCGGGCGTCGGTCTTCTTCAGGGGCTTCTGCACGGTCAGACGGCGCATGGCTGCCTCCTTACGGATCCACCGGGTTCCGCGTTCTCACGGAGGTAGACCCTTTCCCCGAGAGTTACTCATCGATGCATCCCTGTCAGTGGCGGTTGTCACGTTCCCGTGCCGCGACTCCGTTGTCAGTGGTGGGTGTCACTCTGGGCGCATGGTCAACGACAGTGACGAGACAAGTGCATTGAGTATCGACTGGGACGCGGAAGCCGCCGCCTTCGACGACGAGCCGGACCACGGTCTGCGCGACGCGGACGTGCGTCGGGCATGGAACGCCAGGTTGAGGTCCTGGCTGCCCCCGCGGGCCGGTGACGTCCTCGACCTGGGCTGCGGCACCGGCAGCCTGTCGCTCCTCGCGGCCGAACAGGGACACCGCGTCACCGGCGTCGACCTGTCCCCGGCCATGGTGGAGCTGGCCAGGGCCAAACTGGCCGGTCGTGACGCGGTGTTCCTCGCCGGTGACGCCGCGGCACCGCCGGTGGGCGAGCAGCGCTTCGACACCGTGCTGGTCCGGCACGTGCTGTGGACACTGCCCGACCCCGGCCGGGTTCTGCGGCACTGGCGGGAGTTGCTGCGTCCCGGAGGGCGACTGGTCCTGGTCGAAGGGGTGTGGGAAACCGCCGCCCCGGTCGGCATACCCGCCGGCCGGCTCACCGCCCTCCTCGCCCCGCTCACCGGGCAGGTGCGCGTGGAGCGGCTGTCGGGCGACCCGTCGCTGTGGGGGAGAGAGGTGGCGGACGAGCGGTACGCGATGATCGCGATGTTCGAGTGAGCCGGGTCCCGCGCTACCCCAGCAGGTCCGTGAAGTCGTCTCCGCGGGCCAGTCGCTCCAGCTCGTCCAGCGCGGACACGGCGGCGGCAGCGGCCTTGGGGTCCCGGTCCGCCAGGCCGCTCTCGGTGAACTCGTCCTCGTCCAGCCGCCGTACGTCCGTGCCGTCCGCGGAGCGCCACAGGTCCAGGTCGAGGTCCTCGACGACCAGTTCGGTGCCGGTCAGGACGGCGGGGCGGGTGATGTCGCAGTACCAGCCCTTCAGTGCTCCGGCGGCCGTGCGGACCTCCTTCACCGAGAACCACCGGTCGCGCCAGTAGTACTCGGTGAAGACGTCGCCGGCCTCGAAGCGGACGAAGCCGAAGTCGCGGACGCCGTCACCGGCCCAGGGTGCGCGGACGGCGAGGCGGATGCCGTCGTCGTGCAGCAGCTCACCCGTGTACCGGATCTTCGTGCGGCCCGCCTTGACCAGGACGACGTCCACCCGGGAAGGCGGCTCAGCCGAGTTCGCGGACATGGCGCACCTCCGTCGCGCAGACCTCGTACCCGAGCCACTTGTTGATCGCGAGCATCGGACCGTTGTCGGCGTCGTTGCCCGTGAAGGCCACCGTGCAGCCGGCGGCGCGGGCCCGGTGCAGGGAGTCGGTCTTGGTGAGCTTGGCCAGGCCCCGGCCGCGCTGGGCGCGCACCGTGCCCGTCATCGCGGTCACGTACCGGGTGCCGTCGGTGTAGGCGACGCTGAACGCGGCGGGGCGTCCGTCGACGACCGCGACCGTCGTCAGTTCGCGGTTCAGCAGCGGGTTCCGCCAGGTGTCCGCGAGCCACGCCTCGTAGTCCGTGAACTCGACGTCCACGTCGCTCGGTTCGTCCGCCACCGTCTCCGCGTCCAGCTCGAACATCGGCCGGGGATCGTCTTCGAAGTCGGCGGCGGTGCGCAGTTCGACGCCCGGGGGAGGGGTCCACAGAGGCGGGAGCGCGGCGCCTGCCAGGTCAAGCCGGAGGAAGTGCGCGGCGCGCCGCCGCTCGTAGCCGTGCCGCTCGGCGAAGGCCAGGCTGGCGGGCCCGTCCAGCACCCAGGAGTACAGCTTCGTCGCACCCTCGCCGGCCAGGTACTCCTCGGCCGTGCGCACCAGCAGCCCGCCGGCCCCGCGCCGGAACCTCTCCGGGTGGACGTAGATGTTGAGGAAGGCCTGGCCGGGCTCCGGGCTGTCGTGGACCAGCCCGATCTGCGCCGTGCCGATCACCTCTCCGTCCTCCTCCGCGACCAGGGAGCGGCTCCGGGCGTCCGGGTGGGTGTGGACGAGCCGGTGGACGATGGCCTCCGGCGTCCACAGGATGAACGGCACCGCGAGATGGCGGACATGGGCGAAGGCCGCGACATCGGCCGGATCATCGCTGCGTAGGTCGCGCACAAGAACGGTCATGTGAGCGCACGCTACGGCGGGCGGGTGGTCGGATGCCTCTTATTTTCGCGGGGATACGGGACAATCGCCCTGTGACCTTGAAGATCCACATCGACGACGGCGCGCCGCCCTACGAGCAGGTGCGCGCACAGATCTCCGACCAGGCGCGCTCGGGCGCCCTGCCGGTCGGCTACCGGCTGCCGACCGTACGCGGACTGGCCGAGTCCCTCGGGCTCGCCGCGAACACCGTCGCCAAGGCGTACCGGGCGCTGGAGGGGGACGGGGTGATCGAGACGCGGGGGCGCAACGGCACGTTTGTCGCTGCGGCGGGGGCTGCGGCGGACCGGGAGGTTGCGTCCGCTGCGCAGGAGTATGCCGCGCGGGCGCGGAGGCTTGGGGTGACGGAGGCGGATGCGGTGGCCGCCGTGCGGGATGCCCTGCGGGCGGCCTACGGGGAATGAGCGCCGTTTTGACTACGGTCCGGTCTTGTCCGCGGGTGCGTTGTGGCTGGTCGCGCCCCGCGGCGGAGCCGCTGATCGACACAGCCCCGCGCCCCTTACGGGGCGCGTTTGGGCCAGCCTTCTGAGAGTCTGCGCGTCCTTCACCGCCGCCGCGTTCCGGTCGTTGTTGAAGTACGCGTAGACGTCCTGGTCGGGTGGCCAGGTGGTTGTGATGTGGTCGAGCCATGTCGACAGGGAGCGGTGGCCGTAGCGGGGCCATGGTGTGGCCCGGCCCTCGTGGAAGCGGACGTAGCCCCAGTCCGTGGTGCGCCACAGCGGGGTGACCGGGCGGGCCCGGACGTCCGCCCAGCACAGGGCCGCGCCCCGGGACGTCAGGACCTCCCGGACCTCGGGCGTCCACCAGGAGACGTGCCGGGGTTCCACCGCGACCCGTGTGCCGGGCGGGAAGCAGGCGAGGCAGGCGTCCAGGAGGGCCGGGTCGGCCCGCAGGGTCGGCGGCAGTTGGAGCAGGACCGGTCCGAGGCGGTCGCCCAGGCCCGCCGCGTGGGTCATGAGGCGGTCGACCGGCTCCGCGGGGTCCCGCAGCCGTTTGATGTGCGTCAGGTAGCGGCTCGCCTTGACCGCGACCACGAAGTCCGGTGGCACCCGCTCCCGCCACGCCTCGAACGTCTCGCGCGTCGGCAGCCGGTAGAAGGCGTTGTTGATCTCGACCGTCGCGAAGCCGGCCGCGTACTGCTCCAGCCAGAGCCGGACGGGCAGACCGGGCGGGTAGAAGGCCTCCCGCCAGTCCCGGTACTGCCAGCCCGACGTGCCGACGAATAGGGGCATACCCCCATCAAAGCAGCTATAGCAGCTACAGGTAGAGCCCGGCCTCCGAACCGGCCCGCGGCTCCGGCAGCGCGGTGGGCGAGGTGCCCCGGCGCAGCGCGTACAGCTCCGCCAGGGTGGCGCCCTCGCGGCCGACGGCTTCCTCCCGGCCCGCGGCCTCGCTGCCCAGCCAGCCGACCGCCTCCCGGCGGGTCAGCGGGCCGACCTCGATGCGGGCCAGGCAGCGGCCGGGGCGGACGACGGCGGGGTGGAGGCGTTCGAGGTCCTCGTTGGTCGTGACGCCGACAAGGACGTTGCGGCCCTGGCCGAGCAGTCCGTCCGTGAGGTTCAGCAGCCGCGAGAGCGCCTGCCCTGCGGTGTGCTTGGCCTCGCCGCGGATCAGTTCGTCGCAGTCCTCCAGGAGCAGCAGCCGCCAGCGGCCCTTGCCCGCCGCGTCCTCCTCGCCGATGGCGATGTCCATCAGATAGCCGACGTCGGAGAAGAGCCGCTCGGGGTCGAGGACGCAGTCCACCTGGCACCAGTCCCGCCAGGACCGGGCGAGCGTCCGCAGCGCCGATGTCTTGCCGGTGCCGGGTGGTCCGTGCAGAAGCAGCAGGCGGCCCGCGATGTCCTCCGGGGTCGTCTTCATCAGGCCGTCCATCGCGTCCGCGACCGGCGCCGTGTAGTTGGCGCGGACCTCCTCCCAGGTGCCCGCGGAGATCTGCCGGGTGGTGCGGTGCGGGCCACGGCGCGGGGAGACGTACCAGAAGCCCATCGTGACGTTCTCCGGCTGCGGTTCGGGCTCGTCCGCCGCGCCGTTCGTCGCCTCGCCGAGCACCTTCTCCGCCAGTTCGGCGCTGGTCGCCGTCACCGTGACGTCGGCGCCCCGGTTCCACCGCGAGACGAGCAGCGTCCAGCCGTCGCCCTCCGCCAGCGTCGCGCTGCGGTCGTCGTCGCGGGCGGTCCGCAGCACCCGCGCGCCGTGCGGCAGCAGTGTGGCGGCGGACCGTACGCGGTCGATGTTCGCCGCGTGCGAGTACGGCTGCTCGCCCGTCGCGAAGCGGCCGAGGAACAGCGCGTCGACGACGTCGGACGGGGAGTCGCTGTCGTCGACGTTGAGCCGGATCGGCAGGGCGTCGTGCGGGTTCACGGACATGCCGCCATGATCCGGCACCCGGCCGCCGCGTGCACCCGGTTTCCCGGGCACACGCGGTACGGACGGCACGCGGCGGTGCGGGCGGCCGGCGGTTCAGGCACCGGCCCCCGGCACCCGCCTCCGCGCCTGCCGGGTCCTGCGGAGCACGGCGTACCCCGTGGTGAGGACGCGGTCCCCGGCGAAGGTCCGGGTGATCGCGCGGCCCTCGACCAGCCGGGCGAACTCGTCGAGCCCCGTACGCCGGCGCACGGTGACCCGCCGCAGGGCGTACGGCCCCTGGGCGCGGCGGGCCAGGCCGTTGCCGACGGCGAGCGCCTGCGCGTACCCCGTCTCACGCACCGCCCGCCGCACCCGCCGGTCCGAGTACCCGTACGGGTAGGCGAACGAGGCCGGTACGGTGCCCAGCTGGTCGGCGACGATCTCCTTGCAGTGGATCAGCTCGAACCGCAGCCGCTCCTCGCCGAGCTGGTCGAGCTGCGGATGCGTGTGGCTGTGCCCCCCGATCTCCACGCCGGCGGCGGCCAGTTCGCGGACCTGGTCCCAGTCGAGCATGGTGTCCAGGGCGCCCCCGGTGTCGTACGGGCCGCGCAGCCAGCCGGTCGATACGAACAGGGTGGCCGGGAAGCCGTGCTTGGCGAGGGCGGGCAGGGCGTGCCGGTGCACGCCTTCGTAGCCGTCGTCGAAGGTGATGAGGACGGGCCGCCTCGGCAGCGGGCGCCCGGAGCGCCAGGCGGCGGCCAGCTCCGCCGTGCCGATCGGGGTCAGGCCCCGGTCGGCGATCGCCGCCAGCTGCGCGGCGAAGGCCTCCGGGGTCACCGACAGGGCGCGGGTGGCGTCGTTCGGTTCGGCGGCGACCGCGTGGTACATGAGGACCGGCACGCGCGCGTCGGCCCCGTCGGCCTCCTCAGCCATGCGCGCCCCCCTCGGCAGGAGCGAGCGGCGCCACCGAGAACGTGGCCCCGCCCCGGCGGGCCCGCAGGCTCCCCACCACGTAGCCGCCCGCCGCCGTGAGCACCCCGGCGACGATCGCGCCCGCCCGGCCCGCGCCGCCCGGCCGCGCCAGCACGGCGTCGCGCAGCCCGCGCGCCACCCCGGCCGGCAGCACCCGGGTGGCGTACCGGCGTTCGGACTCCAGGCCCTTGTCCGCGCCGACGCTGCGCGCCACCAGGGCCTTGGACAGGCCCTCGGCGTAGGCGCGGGTGCGGAAGTAGCCGAAGTGCTCGCGGGCCGCGGGCACCCGGTGGTGGATCACCGCCCGGTCGTCGATCAGCAGTACGGCGTCGGGCCGGGCGCGGGAGAGCCGGATGCACAGCTCGGTCTCCTCGCAGCCCAGCGGGCGCTTGTCGCCGTCCCGTCCGATGCCGGTGGCGAAGCCGCCCGCCGCGTCGAACGCCTCGCGCCGGAAGGAGGCGTTGCCGCCCAGCACGTTGCGCACCCGGACCCGGCCGGGCGGCAGCCCGCGGTACGTGCAGCCCACCACCCAGTCGAACTCCTCGGGGAACCAGACGGGCCGGCGCCCCGACGCCCAGATCGGCACGGTGCGCCCGCCGACGGCGACGACCGCCGGGTCGGCGTACCCCTCGGCGAAGTGCCTGAGCCAGTCGCGTTCTGCCACGGCGTCGTCGTCGAGGAAGGCGATCACCTCGCCGCGCGAGGCGGCGATGCCGGTGTTGCGGCCGGCGGACAGGCCGCGGGGGCCCGCGTTGGCGAGCACCCGCACCTCCTGCCGTTCCTTGTACTCCTTGAGCAGCCGGTCCCGGAGCGCCTCGTTGTGGTCGACGACCAGCAGCGTCTCCCGGGCCGGGTGGGACTGCGCCCGCACCGAGGCGACCGCCGCGAGGATGTCCTCCCAGCGGTCCTCGGTGTACACGCAGATCACCACGGAGACCGTGAGCGAGGCGCGGGTACCGCTCAAGACGCCTTCCCCCGGGCGGAGACCACCGGACTCACGGCGCTCACCGGTGCGACGGCGGTGACGGAACCGACCGGGCCGAGCGTCGCCGAGCGCGTACGGCCGCGCAGCGCACGCCGGTTGGAGCGCTCGTCGAGGATGACTCTCAGCACCCGCAACCCGTCCCGCACGGCGCGCAGGTTGCTGACGCCGTGGATGCGCAGGTACTCGTGGCTGGGAATCTCCTGGACCTTCAGGCCGGCCTTGACCACCCTGATGTTCATCAGGGTCTCCACCTCGAAGCCGGTGCAGTCGAGGTCGATCTTGTCCAGGCAGTGCCGCCAGAACGCGTTGTAGCCGTAGCAGAGGTCGGTGTAGCGGGCGCCGAACTTGCGGTTGACCACCGCGCACAGGGCGCGGTTGCCGAGCTTGCGGATGAAGGTCATGTCGTCGGTGCCGCCGCCGTTGGCGAAGCGGGAGCCCTTGGCGAAGTCGGCGCCGGAGACGAGCGCGGAGACGTACGAGACGATCTCCTGGCCGTCGGCCGAGCCGTCGGCGTCGACCATCACGATGATGTCCCCGGTGCACGCCGTGAAGCCGGTGATCAGCGCGTCCCCCTTGCCCTTGCCGCGCTGCTCGACGACCTTGACGTCCGGCCACAGCTCCCGGGCGACCTCGATGGTGTTGTCGGTGGAATTGCCGTCGACGAGTACGACCTCGTGGACCCAGTCGGGCAGGGTCTTGAAGACGTAGGGAAGGTTCTCCGCCTCGTTCATGGCGGGTATGACCACGCTCACCGGCGGTGCTATCGCCAGGTGCGAGGAGACGGGCCGGTACTTGCCGGCGGGTGTCGGGTCGGCCGACGGATCGTTGCCCGTCGAAGCCGGCTGCAGAACTGAGCTCATGAGTCTGGTCCCTCTCGTCCGGCGGACCGCCCGCCCCAGGGGCGGTCCGGCTCTGTATCCGGTTCGAAAGGGGGGTTCTCGCCCAACGGCGCGCGACGAAGTGCTACTCCGTGCGTGCCAGATGAGCTGGCAAAGCTTGCCGGCGCCGGAAGAAAAACGGCAGCCGACCGCGCGGCACGGCCCGGTCACCGATGCGGTCACCGAGCACGGCACCCCCCTACCGCGCATCCCGCCCCGGTGCGCCGCGGCCTCGAGCCCTCCCCTGAGCCGCTTGCCGACGTACCGATGCGGGAGATGTATGACGGTATTGACGGTTGAAACCGTATGGCAAGACCTGGAAGCAGGTCTCACGTTTTTGTTGGTTTGCCGTCATCTGTTCTTCGGGCCTCAATCTGGCCCAGCCCGGCTCGGAGCGTCAAGGGCGCACTGGCGTTCCCACTGACTTTCGTCCGATTTTGAATGACTGTCAGCCATTTCTTGGCATGGACACTCCCGGTCAACGCGCGTAACTGTTACCACGGTTACGGCAGAGATCCTGCTAAAGGAGGTTCCATGAGACGTCTCCGACTTGTCGGTTTCCTGAGTTCCGTCCTCCTCGCCGCCGGCGCCGCCCTCACCGGGGCCGCGACCGCCCAGGCGGCGCAACCCACCGCGGCCGGGGGCTATGTGGCCCTCGGCGACTCCTACTCCTCCGGGGTCGGAGCCGGCAGCTACATCGGCTCCAGCGGCGACTGCAAGCGCAGCACGAAGGCCCACCCGTACCTCTGGGCGGCCGCCAACTCCCCCTCGACGTTCGACTTCACGGCGTGGGGGGGGGGCCCCCCGCGGGCCGTTGTCACCCGACAACACCACCCCCCCCCCCCCCCCCCCCCCCCCCACGCCAACAGCCGCGCCCGCCCCCACC
>NZ_JBHXNW010000022.1:47755-81083 GCF_042717365.1 Streptomyces sp. NPDC058534 | reverse complement strand
CCACGGCCCCAGCGCCTCCCCCAACCCCTCCCCGCCGGCCCCCCCGACCCACGGGCCGCCCCCCACCCCCCCCCCCCCGGTCGACCACACGGCGGGTTCGGGCGCCCGAACGAGTGAAGTTCTCTCCGGACAACTCGGCCCGCTCTCCACGGCCACCGGCCTCGTCTCGATCAGCGTCGGCGGCAACGACGCGGGCTTCGCCGACGTCATGACGACCTGTGTGCTCCAGTCCGACAGCGCCTGCCTCTCCCGGATCGCCACCGCGAAGGCGTACGTCGACTCGACGCTGCCCGGCAACCTCGACAGCGTCTACTCGGCGATCAGCGGCAAGGCCCCGAACGCCGACGTCGTCGTCATCGGCTACCCGCGCTTCTACAAGCTCGGCACCTCCTGCGTCGGCCTCTCCGAGACCAAGCGGAAGGCGATCAACGACGCCTCCGACCACCTCAACACCGCCATCGCCAAGCGCGCCGCCGACCACGGCTTCACCTTCGGCGACGTCCGCACCACCTTCACCGGTCACGAGCTGTGCTCCGGCGCCTCGTGGCTGCACAGCGTCAACTGGCTGAACATCGGCGAGTCGTACCACCCGACCGCGGCCGGTCAGTCCGGCGGCTACCTGCCGGTCCTCAACGGCGCCGCCTGACCCGAAGCGGAAGCGGAAGAGGAGGGGGAGGCTCCGTCCGTCGGGGTCTCCGTCTCCGTCCCGGTGTCGCAGGTCACGGAGAACGCCACCGCGTTCGACGTGACCCGCACCGGGGACCGCACCTCCACCCGCACGGCGCCCTCGAACGCGCCGCTGTCCTCGCGCGTCGTCACCACGACGGTGTCCTCGTCCGAGCGGTCGCCGTCCGCGGGGAAGGACAGCGTCCGCCACCCCGGGTCGGAGACCGAACCGTCCTCCGTGACCCAGCGATAGCCGACCTCCGCGGGCAGCCGCCCCACCGTGAACGTCGCCGTGAAGGCGGGCGCCCGGTCGCGCGGCGGGGGACAGATGCCCGAGTAGTCGGGGTGCGAGCCCGCCACGGACACCTTCACCGACTGCGGGGGCGTTGCGCTCGCCGAACCGCCGTCCCCGGACTCCGACGCCGGCTCCGACGACGCCGACGGACTCGGCTCGGCACTCTCAATCGGTCCCGTCGCAGTGGCACTGGCCGAAGGGCCCTGGCTGCCCCCCGAGCCCTCCGTCCCGTCACCGCCGTCCGAGCCGTTCAGCAGCCCGTACGTCAGCCCGGCCGCCGCCAGTGCGAGCACGGCCACTCCGGCGATCAGTACGGCACGCGCGCGCCGGTCCCGGTTCGCGGGCGGGCTCGTCCCGGTCGTGCCCGCCGTCGTCGCCGGTCCCGGCAGCGGGGGAGTCGGAGCGGCGTCCGCGTCCTGGCGTCCCGCGACGGTCGGGGCGTACCCGCCCGCCGGCGCCGCGCCGTACGTGCCTCCCTCCGACGCGGGGGTGCCGCCGGCGCCCACGAGCCGCAGTTCCCGCTCGGCGCGGTCGGCCGGGAGCCGCTCGGCCGGGTCCTTGCGCAGCAGCCCGTCGATGACGGGCGCGAGCGCACCCGCCCGGTACGGCGGCGGCAACTCCTCGTCGACGATCGCGCGCAGGGTGCTCAGCGGAGTGTCCTGGCGGAACGGCGAGACGCCCTCGACCGCCGCGTACAGCAGCACGCCCAGCGACCACAGGTCGGACTCGGGACCGGGGGTGCGGCCCAGCGCCCGTTCCGGGGCGAGGAACTCGGGCGAGCCGATGACCTCGCCGGTCATGGTCAGCGCGGAACTGCCCTCGACCCTGGCGATCCCGAAGTCGGTGAGCACCACCCGGCCGTCGTTCGACAGCAGCACGTTGGCCGGCTTCACGTCCCGGTGCAGCACTCCGGCGGCGTGCGCGGCCCGCAGCGCGGCCAGCACCTCGGCACCGATCAGCGCGGCCCGCCCCGGCTCCAACGGGCCCTCGGCGTCCAGCAGGTCGGCCAGGGACAGCCCGCGGACCAGTTCCATCACGATCCAGGGCCGGTCGCCGTCGGTGGCCACGTCGTACACCGTGACGACGTTGTGGTGGGCGACCCGGGCCGCGGCCCACGCCTCGCGCTCCAGCCGGGCGTACATCCGCCGCACGTCGCTCTCCGGCAACCCGGAGGGAGCGCGCACCTCCTTGACGGCGACCTCGCGGTTCAGCACCTCGTCGCGGGCGCGCCACACCGTGCCCATGCCGCCCTCGCCCAGAGGGGACAGGAGACGGTAGCGGCCGGCGATCACGCGCTCACCGCCGGGTTCCTCGAACACCGGCGCCCCCTATGACGTCTCGCGCGGACACGTCCCGGGAACGGGCCCGGGTGTCTGCCGCGTTCTCCCAAAAGTAGCTCAGCCGAGTGCGGATGCCGCCCCCCTGAACACCAATCCGGCCCCGAGGACCACCACCACGCACGCCGATCCGAGCGGGGTGGCCCGGCGCACCATGCCCGCCAGCGGGCCGGACGTCCACCGGGGACGCCGCCGCAGCAGCCGGTCCACGCCACCGCCGAGCCGGACGACCGCGACCCCGGCTGCGGTGAGGGTGAGGGCGAGCCCGAGGCCGTACGCGACCACGAGCAGCAGTCCGAACCAGGCGTGGCCGACGGCGGCGGCCCCCACGAGCACCACCACGGCGGACGGACTGGGCACGAGCCCGCCCGCGAAGCCCAGGAGGATCGTGCCGCGCAGGGTGGGGGAGACGGGGTGGGTGTGGGTGTGCGGACCGTGTTCGTGGGGGTGCCCGTGGTCGTGGTCGTGGTCGTGATGGTGACCGTGCGCGTGGGTGTGGCCGTGCGCCCGGTTGCGCAGTGCGCGGTGTACGAGGCTCGCGCCCGCCAGCGTGACCAGGACGCCGCCGGCGATGCCGAGCCACGCGACGACCGACGGCGTGGCCGCGGAACCCGCGGTGACCAGGAGGCCGAGGGCGACCACGCCCAGGGTGTGGGTGACCGTCACCGAGGCCGCCATCGGGAGGACGTCCTTCAGCCGGGCCCCGCCGCCCCGGGCGGCCGCGGTCGCCGCCATCAGGGTCTTGCCGTGGCCCGGTGCGAGCGCGTGCCCCGCGCCGAGGGCGACCGCGACGACCAGGGCGAGAGCGGCGAAGCCGAGGGTGAGGTTCTGGCGGGCGACCAGGGAGTCCAGCGCGCGGGTCCAGCGGTCCGCGCCGCGGGGCAGGACGGAGGCGGCGGGGGCGCCCTGCCGGTCCCGGTCCAGGGCGGGACCGCCGGGCCGGACCCGCAGCGACGCGCTCGCCGTGTCGGCCGGTGAGGACAGCGACTCCCGCGGATAGCGGGTCAGTTCGCGTGAGGCCGACTCCTCCGGCACGTCCGACGCGGTGAGCGTCGTCCGGTCGCCGCGCGCGGTGACCTCCCGCCAGCCGGGGCCCGCGGAGGCGCCGGCCGCACGGAAGCCGACGCTCACCGCACCGGAGTCGGGCAGCGGTGCCGTGAACCGGCACTCAAGACGCAGGGTGTCGAGCCCGGCCTGCCCCGGCCGCACGCGCACGCCGCTGTGCCGGGCGGTGAGGGCGACGCCGCGGCCGTCGACGGTGAGCCGGCTGTCGAGCGCCGCCCGCTCGCAGCGCCGCCGGGCCCACTCGGCCGGGCCGAGCCGCTCCACGTCGGGGCCCGCCTGGGTCGCCGGGATCTCGGCGAGGTCCTCGACGTGGTCGACGCGCAGTTGACCGGGGGCGGCGATCAGACCGTCGTAGCGGTTGACGGTGAAGTTGCCGAGCGGATGCGCGCTCGCGCCCGCCGGGGCGAGGAGGACCAGGGCGCACGCGGCGGTGAGGGCGGCGGCGCCGCGCGCGAGGAGACCGCGGGGAGTCAACGGGCCGCCTCCAGTTCCTTCAGCGCCCTGCGCGCCTCGCGAGCACCCAGCGGGGAGAAGCCCGGGTCGAGGCCGAGCGCCGCCGACAGATGGCGGCGCGCGTCCCCGTCCCGTCCCACGGCGCGCTCGATCACGCCCAGGTGGTAGAGGAACGCGGCGTCGCGGTACCCCGTGGCGACGGCCCTGCGGGCGTACGGCAGCGCCTCCCGGTCACGGCCGTTGACGTGCAGGGCCCAGGCGAGGGCGTCCGCCGTGTGCACGGTGCGGCGGCGGTCCCA
Organism: Streptomyces sp. NPDC058534; assembly: GCF_042717365.1. NCBI lineage: Bacteria > Bacillati > Actinomycetota > Actinomycetes > Kitasatosporales > Streptomycetaceae > Streptomyces > Streptomyces sp. NPDC058534. Next base: position 76,968 of record NZ_JBHXNW010000022.1, on the reverse strand, counting down.
CTCGGCGCGGGCCGCGCGCAGGGCGGCCTTCGGGTCGCCGTGGTCGGCGGCGGCGAGGGCGGTGTCCAGGTCGGCTTCGACGCCGCCGGCCCGGGCGAGCGCCGTCCACGCGTCGACGAGGGCGTACTGCTCACGGGCCTTCGCCGGTTCGCCGCGCACCTCGTACAGTTCGCCGAGCGCGACGAGCGGACCGGGCAGCGGGGCCCGGGCGACCACCCGCTCCAGGTCCCCGACCGCACCGTCCCCATCGCCGCTCGCGGCCCTGGCCCTGGCCCTGCCCTCCAGGGCGGGCAGGTACGCGTCGTCGGCGGCGAGGGCGCGGGCGTAGTGGCGCAGGGCGGTCGGATGGTCGCCCTGTCTGCGGGCGAGGTGGCCCAACTGCGCGGCGACGTAGGCCACGTCGGCGGGGGAGGAGGCGCCGGCGAGCGCCCGCTCCAGCACCTTCCGCGCGGTGTCCGTCTCGCCGCGCAGTTCGCGGACGTACGCGTACCGGGTGAAGACGGGGACGCCGGGGCGCCGGGTGTCGGCGGTGTCGGCGGCCCGGGCCGCGTCGTCGTAGCGGCCCAGTTCGACGAGGGCGTCGACACGGGAGCACAGGGCCCGCTCGTTGTAGGGTTCGCCGCCAGCGCGCGGTCGGCGTACGTCAGCGCCGTGCCGAAGTCGTGCCGGGCGGCGGCGAGAGCGGCGCGGCCCGACAGCGCGCGGTCGTTGCCCGGCTTCAGCTCCAGGGACCGCTTCAGCGCCCGCTCGGCCCGTGGGTAGCGGGAGGGGTCGACGTCGGTGCGGGCCAGCTCGACGTGGGCCAGCCCGAGGGACGCCCAGCCCTCGAAGTCGCGCGGCTGGGCCCGGAGCCGGGCCTCCAGCGCGGGAATCCCCACGTCGGGCCCGGCGTCGCGCACTGTCCCCGGCCGGCCCGCGGGTGCGCCGCCCGGCACGACACCGGCACCCTCCCGCGCGCCGCCGACCGCGACGGCCCCCGCGCTGAGGGCCACGGCCAGCAGGACCGCGCACCCGGTGACCTGGAGCCCCCGCCACCGTCGCGCCGCCGCCGCGAACCGCCGCACGGCGACGACCCGCGCCTCGTACTTTCCCGCGTCGGCCGGGCGTGGAGTGGCGGCGGCCGGGCGTGGAGTGGCGTCGGCCGGGTCGGGTGGCTCGCTCCGTGCCTCGTTGTCGTTGCCGTGCGAGGACATGCCTCTCCTCAGGTCGGGCCGTCTGGGTGAAGGGTGCGGGAAGCGGCGCGGCCGGTCAGTACGCCCGGCCCCGCATGCGGCGCCACCAGGCCACCGCGCCGCCGATCAGCAGGATGCCGACGGCCCCCGCCCCCGCCGAGGCGGCGATGAGGGTCGTATTGCCGGAGCCCGCCGGGCGCAGCGCGTCACCCAGCTGGTTGCGCACGTCGTTGCCGCCGCCCGTGCCGTCGGCGAGCGGACCGCGCGAACCCTCCGTCGGGTTCGCCACGTACGGGAAGGCGGCCCCGAACTCCTTGTCGTTGGCGTCGACCGCGTCGCCCAGGTCGTTCGCGGCACCCACCAGCTCGCCCTCGACGACCTGGAGCGCGGCGTCGATCACGTCGTCGGTCAGCCGGCGTCCGTTGGGGAAGCCCGCGTTGTCGCCGTCGAGGACGCCGAGGCGCTTGGGCTCGGCGGCCGGTTCGACCGAGGTGTTGAGGCGCAGCTGCTCCGAGGGCGTGACGTGGGGCGGCTGGTTGAGGTCCGGCACGCCCTTGAGGAACACGTCCACGAGGTCGTCGCGGGGCTCGGCCGGTGCCTTGATGTCGTAGATCGCCTCGATGAGCTTCGGCAGTTCGGGGTTGGTGACGTTCTGGAGGAACTGCGCGTCGTCCGCCGGCGCGGACGCGTTGAAGGTGTCCTTGTCCTTCAGCGGGTTGACCACCTCGTTCACCAGGGGGTTCCCGAGCCGGGACACCTGCGTGAACTCTCCCTGGGCGTTCTCGCGCCGGGTCGTCGACCAGATGCCGACCACCGGCTGCTCCGCCGACTCCACGATCATGTCGGTCGGGACCTGGAGAGCGATCGAGTTGACGTTGTAGCCCTCGAGGGTGTCGTTGCCGACCTCCGACAGGTTCCCGCCGTACAGCAGGTCGAAGACCCGCAGGTCCAGGAAGAACGGGTCGTCGGCCTGACCGGCGAACGTCTTCGTCCCGTCGTCCAGTTCGTGGACGGCCTGGTCGCGCAGCGCGCCGTAGTCCGGCATCGACGCCTTGCCGACGTTCGACGGCGCCACCGGCACCTCGTGCGCGATCGTCGTCCGGGACGCCTCCTTCCCGCCGTGCAGTTTGATCAGCTCGATGTCGTAGGTCTGCGTGATGTTGAGATCCGGGTCGTCGAGGCTGGTGACGGTGCCCGTGTTGTAGAGGAACGACTTGTCGTTCTTCGTGTGCGTGGTGAACGTGTACCGGAACAGCAGGTCGCCCAGCGCGTCGCCGTCGTTGTCGACGTGCAGGTCGTACTGGGCGTCCTCGGCGAAGGTGAAGAAGTTCGGCCCGCCGGCCGGTTCCTCGAACGGGATCCAGTTCGCGACGAGCGTCGTGGTGTCCGGCCGGTCCGGGCTCACGAAGGCGTACAGATCCGTGTTGTCGTACTGCGGGGTCCCCGATATCAGCGGCGCCTCCCGGTGGCTGGAGGCGGACGCCGCCTGTGGTTCCAGCGCGGTCACGCCGGCCGCGGTGAGGCCCCCGGCGGCCAGCGCGCCACAGACCAGCGTGGCCAAGCGCCGGCGACCCGTGTCGATTCCGGAGATACCGGAGAAAGGTGTCATGCGGTCCGTCCTCTGTGCCCGAGTGCCGAGTTACCTGACGCACCGCCATTCGGAGCGCCCCCGGGGCCGGATTGGTCCGGGCCCGGATCCGATTCCGTCCCCGGCCGACTGGCGTTTTCGGGCCGCCGATCCGTAACTCCTGTGAAGGGCGTGCCGCCGTGCGCGCCCTCGCTGACGCGGACGGGCCGGGTGCGGCCCGCGGAGAGGGGGACGGGGTGGAGGCGGACGAGCTGCTGACGCTCGTGGCGGACGGCGACCAGAAGGCCTTCGAGGAGCTGTACGGGCTGGTCTCGGGGCCGGTCTTCGGGCTCGTACGGCGGGTGGTGCGCGACCCCGCCCAGTCGGAGGAGGTCGCGCAGGAGGTGCTGCTCGAACTCTGGCGGTCCGCGGCGCGGTTCGACCCCCCCCCCCCGCGCGGGCCCGCGCCGGGCCCTTGCGCGTACGCACAGGTGCCGAAGCGTCCGCGCTCAGGGCGGCCGCCCTCCTCGCGTGGACCTCGACGCGGGCGGTCGTGGTGTCGATGACCCCGGCGAGCACCGGTACGCGGCCGTCGACGGCGTTGACGACGAACTCCGGTACGGCGGCTCGCTGATCGTCGGTGAGGTAGGCGATTTCGCTGGGCGAGCCGAGGGCGAAGAGCCGTGCACCCCTCCGTCGACCAGCTGGTCCACCAGGCGGGAGAGCGAGGCGGTGTCGACCTCGCCCGAGGGAAGCAGCGGGGTGCGGACGGGCGGGACGACTCCGCGCAGGGGGCGGTCAGCGGCATGGATGTTCTCCAGAGGAGGCACGCCTCGGTAAGGACCGGACTCGGATCGGATCGAGTGGAACCGAGATCGGAAGCCGACCGCTCAAGACCGGAGGGGTGTGCGCCGGCCGGGCCGCGACGGTGTTTGCGCCGCCTGCGGGTGGTACGGGCGCTTCAGGGGCTGTGTTCCGCGCCCAGGGAGGGCGGACGGTCGGGCGGTTGCCGCCGCCCGCCCCGCGATCGGCGGATCAGGCAGGTTCGGCCTGGGTGCGGGCCCGTGCGATGCGGCGTCGGACCCGGCGCGATGTCCCGGTGGGCGACGAACGTGGTGGTCTCGTCGTCATGGGTGACGCCTTGCAGGGGCGGGGCGACGAGCAGGCCGTGGAAGGCGCGGTCGGCCGCGATCGAGCTGTGCCACGAGACCGTCTGGTACGTCGCTGGGCCCGAGGAGGGACTCGAAGCCGCCAGTCGCCGCGTCGGATGGCGCGACACCCTGGACGCGGCTGGGCTGTGGCGCCGGTGCCGGTGGTCGACTGGACACCCACGTCCGGGTACCGCAACGGCCTGCTGGGCAAGATCCCCGACGTCACCGCCCTGTTCGTGGCGAGCGACGAGATGGCGTGCGGCGTGATCCGTGCCCTGCACGAGCTCGGCCGGACGGTGCCGGAGGACATCTCCGTCGTCGGTGTGGACGACATCGCGCCGGCCGAGTACTGCTCGCCCTCGCTGACACGCTCGCCCAGCCGTTCGCCGTGATGGGCGCTCTCGTGGTCGCTCACCTGCTGAGGCACAACGAGGATCAGGGCGCGGCGCCGGAACCTGCTTCTGTCGCCACGCTGGTCGTCCGCGCCGGCACGGCGTCAGTCGGTGCCCGGGCACGACGGCGGTTCTGAGCACTTCGCTGGAGTAGCTCCTCCTCCGTGTCGGTCGGCGCGAGGGGCGTGACCTGGGTGCCCGTGGCGGTGGGCTTCGCCTCCGCGTGGGCGGATGCGATCGGCGCCGCGTCCCCAGGATCACAGCGACGGATCACAGCGACGGCGGTCGCTGCCGGTGCAGGAGTCGTTCACAGGCTCCTCATGAGCTGCCTTCCTCGCCTGCCGCCGCTCCGGACGTCTGGGCGACCGTGACCCCCACGTGCGCCGGCGTCAGCTCCGTGCCGTCCGTCAGGCGGAAGTCGAGGGTGATCCAGTGCTCTCCCGGCAGCGCGGAGGTCGCGGTGACGGCGACGTCCGCCGACGCCCCCCGGGTCCTCGCCACGGAGAGTGTGCCGCCTGACGGCTCCAGCCGGATGCCTTCGGGCGCCGCGGCTGTCCAGAGCACGGTGTGGCCCCTGAAGTCCACGTCCTGGACCTCGACCGTGAGCTTCACCGGATCGCCGCCGGCCGTCAGTTCCAGCGTGCCGGGATCGCCGAATCCGGCGGCCGCACTGCGATAGTTGTCCGCGACCTCCGTCCGCGTGCGCGCGTCGCCGTACGGCAGTGAGCCGCCGTTCCACCGCCGTTGGGCCTGGACGTTCGGCAGGCAGACGCCGTTGAAACGGTTCCGGAGCATCAGCGCCCGGTACTCCTGACGGGCGGCCCGCTGTTCGGGACTGCCCGCCTGCTGGAGCCCGACGCGCATGTCGGCGAGGGCGACGTCGGCGTTGCGGACAAGCCGGTCGATCACGGTCGCGGCGGCCGGCCCGGAGGCACGGCCGGCGGCTTCCCGGAGAGCCGCACGGGCCTGGTCGTAGCTGTCGTGCAGCTTGGCCTGGCCGACGGTGTCGGGGTCGAAGCGGGTGAGGTCGTAGTAGCGGCGCATCGCGGGCACGGCCGCCGCGCCGAAGCGCGCCCGCAGATAGCCGTCGAGATAGGCGTCGCCGTCCATAGTGGGGTCCCAGGCCAGGGCGGCGACCAGGTTCTGCACGTGCTCGTAGGTGATCCAGTCGCCCGGCTCGGAGTACATGCCGATGCCGTCCAGTCCCAGGCCGGCCTCGAAAGAGACGTCGCCTGCGATGGTCGCGAGCGGGTGTACGGGCAGACTGCGCCAGCGGTAGCGCCGGTAGTACTCGTACATCACCAGCGAGCCGCGATGACTCGCCCGCCAGGCGCGCAGCGCCTCGGCCTGGCCGACGTTGGCCGCCACGTCCGGAGCGTCGAGCGGCCCGCTGTAGTTGCGGCTGTACGGGGCGAAGTCGACGACGACCTCGGGGTCGGTGGCGTATTCAGGGTCCGGTGGCTTGAGTGTCGAGGCGTAGGCGATGCGCTCCACGCGGACGCCGGGCAGTTTCTCGCGCAGGACCTCGGCCAGCTTGTTGACGACCACGGACTCGGCGTTGGAGGCGGTGCCGTACCGGTCGAGGATCGGCTTCTGGAACTGCCAGACGTCCGGCGGCCAGCAGTCGAAGACGGTGATCTCCGGGCGTGCCGTCAGGAATGCGACGACCTGGCTGACGTAGGCGTCGAGCGCCTCGGGGTTGTAGACGTCGAAGAGCGGGCCGCCGGACTCGTAGTACTGCGGATACTCCGCCTTGGGCAGGAAGCTGTCGTACCCGTGGCCGCCGGACTCGATCCGGATGCCACGTTTTGCCGCCTCGCGGGCGAGGACGGGGCGAACCAGGTCGTAGGCGGTGACGCCGAGGCCCAGGTAGTCGGTCGGGTAGACGAAGGTGTTGAGGCGGTTCTTGGCCATCCAGTCCAGGAGCGGGGGCAGGGTGGCGTCGTTGTGGCTGTAGCCCTCCTCCGCGTACTGGCGGCGCAGGTCCCAGGCGGGCCGGTCGACCAGGCGCAGTGGCCCGAGGGTGAGTTGCTCGCGGCGCGGTACGTACTCGTGGTGCCCCTCGTAGGCGGGGAAGGCAGGGGCGAAGTAGCGCACGCCGAGGAGTTCCAGAAGGGCGTACACGGCGTACAGGGATGCGCGGTCGCCGAGGCCGGTGAGGACGACGTACTCGTCGTCGCCGCGGACGGCGAAGGAGTCCTCGGGGGCGCCGGCGAGTTCCCGGGCGGCGGTCAGGAGCCGGTGGGCGGGGAGCGTGTGCGCCCGTCCGGTGCCCGGACGCAGGGCCACGAAGCCGGTCACGCCCTCGGGCATGTCCTTGCCGGGGGCGAGGCGGCCGGCGCGCAGGGGCAGCCGCACTCCGGTGATCTTCTGGATGTAGTCACGCAGTTCGGCGGCGGCGTACTCGGTGCCGCCCCCGCCCTGCCACAGGACGGTGGCTCTGGCCCGCCCGCCCCGGACCACGGGAAGTCCGACGCCCGATGTGTCCACCGTGGCCCCTGCGGAAGCGGTATGTCCGGTAGCGGTCTGTGCGGAGGCCGGCTGCGGGAGGGCCACCGCCGTGGCCAGCCCGGCCGCTCCCGCGAGGAATCCGCGTCGTCTGGTGCCGTTCATGTACGGTCCGTCCTTCCGGCCGATGCGTACAGGTCGCTGAGGTAGTAGTCGGTGCTCTTCCCGGGCTCGGGCAGCTTGTTCATCTCCACGAAGATGTCGGCCAGCCGGTCGAACCAGCCGCCGACCGTGCCGTCCTGGCTGAGCCTGGTCAGTTCGGAGGAGGGCAGGATCTTGACGTGCTTCGTGGAGCCCGTGAGCCGGTCGGCGGGAAGGCCGAGGAAGTCGGCGGTGATCTTCTCCGACTCCTCGGGGTTCTTCGCGATCCAGTCGCCGGACTCCTTCAGCACGCCGACGACCTTCTTGACGAGCTCGGGGTTCTCACGGGCCAGTTCGGGCCGGGTCACGAAGACGTTGGGGAAGGTCAGCTTCGGGTAGTAGTCCTTGGTCTCGCTGACCTCCACCAGATCCGGCACCCTTTCCTTGATGGTGTCGATGAGCGGGTACCAGGTGGCGGCGGCGTCGACCTGGCCTGAGGAGAAGGCCGTGACGACCGTGGAGGCGTCCATGGCGACCTTCGTGACGTCGTCCGGCTTCAGCCCGGCCTCGCGCAGGGCGAGGTTGAGGATCATCTCGCCCGAGGTGCCTTCGGCGACGGCCACCTTCCGGCCCTTGAGGTCGGCCGGCTCGTGGATCCCGGTGTCCGGGCGGGCGATGACCCGGTCGGCGAGGCCCAGCATGTTGACGGAGACGATGGAGGCCTTCCCGGACGCGGGCAGCCACAGGGCGCCCGGGCCGAGGTAGCCGAACTCCAGGTCGCCGGAGCGGAGGGCCTGCACCTGGAGGGGGCCGTTCGTGAAGACCTGCAGCTCGGGTTCGAGGCCCGTCTTCTTCCACAGCCCCTGCTTCTCGGCGACGGCGAGGGCGGCGGCGCCGCTGTAGTCGGCCGTGTAACCGAAGGTGATGGTGCCCTTCCCGTCGCCGGACGCGGCCGCGGACGAGTCGTCACCGCCGCAGCCGGTGGCGGTCAGGACGAGCGTCAGGGCCAGGAACAGGCCGGTGACGGCGCGGAGAGTGCCGCGCGGTGTCGTTCGGAGGTGTGTCCGGCGTCTCGTCACGAGGCGATCCCTTCGGGGGAAGCCGGCTGATGGTGAACGGCGCTCCACACCTGGGCGCGCAGCTCGGCGAAGGCGGGGGAGAGCCGCTGCTCCTCGGTGCGCGGGTACGGCAGACCGACGGGGATGATCCGGTGGACGCGGCCGGGGCGGGCCGCCATGACGACGACGCGGCCCGCGAGGAAGACCGCCTCGTCGACGTCGTGGGTGATGAACATGACGGTGCGCCGGTCCCTGCTCCACGTCTCGAGCAGTGACTCTTGCATCCGGACCCGGGTCAGGGAGTCCAGCGCCCCGAAGGGCTCGTCCATGAGGAGGATCTTCGGGTCGACGGCGTAGGCGCGGGCGATGGCACACCGCTGCTTCATCCCGCCGGACAGGGTCTTGGGCAGGGCGTCGGCGAAGTCGCCGAGCCCGACGAGGTCGATGACCTCGCGCGCCCTGCGGCGTCGCTCCGCCCTGGCCACGCCCCTTACCTTGAGCCCGTACTCGATGTTCGCGGCGACGGTCATCCAGGGGAAGAGGGCGTACTGCTGGAAGATGACGCCGCGTTCGGGCGCGGGGCCGCGCACGGGCTCGCCGTCGACGGTGACTTCACCGCCGGTCGCCTCCTGCAGACCGGCCGCGATGTTCAGCAGGGTGCTCTTGCCGCAGCCGGAGGGGCCGACGACGGTGACGAACTCGCCGTCCGCGATGTCGAGGCCGACCCGGTCCAGGGCCAGGAAGTCGCCGCCCTTCACCGGGAAGCGACGGGTCACCTCACGGAAGGTGATGGTGGGCACGGGCTACCTCCGCTCCTGCCAGTGGGTCAGCCGTCGCTCGGTCAGGAGCAGCAGGCGATCCATGACGAGTCCGATGGTTCCGATGGCGATCAGCTGCACGAAGATGGTGGGCAGGTCGTAGTAGAGCTGCGCCTGCTGCATGCGGAATCCCAGTCCGCCCTGGGCGGCGATCAGTTCGGCCGCGACCACGGTGGCCCAGGAGGCGCCGAGGCCGATCCGCATGCCGACCAGGATGAAGGGGGTCGAGGCGGGGACGACGACGCCGAGGAAGATCCGGCCGTCCCGTGCACCCAGCACGCGGGCGGCGTTGACGAGGGTCACGTCGACCGCGACGACCCCCTGGAAGGTGGAGACGACGCAGGACAGGAACGAGGCCAGGAAGATGACGAAGACCTTCGGGGTCTCGCCGATGCCCATGAGGACGATGGCCAGCGGGATGATCGCCAGTGGCGGCACCATGCGGAAGAACTGGAGCCAGGGTTCCACCAGTCGGCGGACGACCGGGTACCAGCCCATGACGAAGCCCACGGGGACGGCGAGCGCGACCCCGAGCACGTAGCCCGTGAGCACGCGTTTCAGGCTGGCACCGGCATCGTCGAGGAGCGTGCCCTCGCGGATCATCTCGCCCGCGCGCCGGGCCACTTCGAGCGGTCCGGGGAAGTCGTCGATGCCGCTGTGCGCGAGCAGGACCCAGACCAGCGGCCCGAGGACCGCGGAGAGGAGACCGAGGAGCACCCCGCCGAGACGGCCCTCGCCGCGACCGCGCGACTGCTCGTCGCGCGGTGTCCCGCGCCGGGGTGCCCGCGGTCCGTCGGCGCCCGAAGTGCCGGTGTCACCGGGCGGGGCCGGTGCGCCGACGGCCAGGTCTTCCTTCATGACACCTCCGCCGCCACGCCGTCGACGTCCGGGGCGCGCCCGCCGCCGATGTCGGACATGTAGCTCATCCAGGTGTAGGCGGGATCGCCGCGGCGCAGCAGTTCGCGGTAGAGCCGGTCGGTGAGGTCGCGGCGCACGCCGGCGTGGGCAGGGGACTCGTACACGTTGTGCAGTTCGTGCGGGTCCGTCTCCAGGTCGTACAGCTCGTGCACGCTCTCCGGGTTGAAGACCAGTTTGTGGCGCCGGTCGCGGATCATGCGCTGGGAGTACGGGAAGTGGTGGCCGTGGAACTCCGCCACGACCTGGTCGCGGGTGCCCCACGGGGCCGGTTCGCCGTTCAGCAGCTGCAGCAGGCTCCGGCCGTCGCACTGTTCGGGGACGGGGATGCCGGCCAGGTCGAGGATCGTGGGGTTGAGGTCGATCAGGGTGGCGAAGTCGTCGGAGACCTGGGCGGGGGCGCCGGGGACGCGGGCGAGGGTGGGGATGCGGTAGATGTCCTCGTACATGGCCGGGCCCTTGTCGTTGAGCCGGTGGGCGCCGGTGAACTCGCCGTGGTCGGCGGTGAAGAAGACGGCTGTGTCGTCCCACAGGCCGTGGCGTCGCAGGGCTTCGAGGAGTCGGCCGACCTGGTGGTCGATCATGGTGACGTAGCCCCAGTAGACGGCGATGAGTTTGCGCCAGGCGTCCGCGTCGAAGTCGTCCGAGGACCAGTACTCGCAGTAGCGGCGCTGGACGTCCGGCTTGCCGTCGAACGTCTCGGCCATGGAGGCCGGCAGCGGCACCGACGCCGGGTCGTACAGGTCGTAGTACTCGTCGGGGATCAGGTAGGGCAGGTGCGGCCCGTACCAGTGGCAGGAGAGCATGAACGGCGTGCCGTCCGCCTTCCACCGGCCGGCGTAGCCGTCGAGCAGTTCCAGGGTGCGCTCGGTGAGGAAGGCCTCGAGGGTGGCCTCGGGGGGCTGCTGGAGCCGGCCGGCGATGAGGTGGCCGCGGCCGGTGCCGTTGGCGGCGGTGCCGAGGACGGGCTCGCGGACCGCGAAGGGCGGGAAGCCGTTGTCCTCCAGCCACTTCGTGTACGAGGGGTGGTGGAAAGGGTTGAGCGCGCCCGGGAGGTGCTCGCCGTCCAGGCCGTAGAACTCGGGGCCGCGTTCCCGGCCGATGTGCCACTTGCCGACATGGCCCACCCGGTAGCCGTGCTCCATGAGCCGGCTCATGAACATCGGGTGGGAGTCGTCCAGTTCGTCGCGGCTGCCACCGTTGCGTTCGGGGTTCACCAACAGGCCATGACGGAAGGGGTGGAGACCCGTGGCGAGGGAGGCGCGGGCCGGGGTGCAGATGGCTGTGGGGGTGTAGAAGCGGTCGAACCGCGTTCCCTCAGCAGCCAGCGCGTCGAGAGCCGGAGTGCGGACCAGGGGATTCCCGTAGCAGCCGAGCGTGTCCACACGGTGCTGATCGGTCATCAGGAACAGGACATTGCGGGGAGCCACAGGACATGTGCCTTTCGTTTGTGTGCGCTCGCGTTGCCTTCTGTTGCCGAGTGACGGGAACCGTAGGGACGCGGCGCCTTTAAGTCAACCCTTCGGAATAAAGTGCCTGGAGCCAACGGCCTTATTTATCCCAGGCATTGACATAAATAGTCGCGCGGCTGACCATGCGTCCATGTCTGAACGTCCCGACGCCCTCCAGCGGCTGCGAGGTGCCCACGAGGCCGTCGTACTCGGTGAGCTCCGCCGCTCGGGTGCGCTGAGCCGCAGTGAACTGATGCGCCGTGTCGGACTGTCCCGCACCACGCTGTTCGCGATCGTGTCCGACCTGCTGCAGCGGGAGGCCGTCGTCGAGCAGACGGCCGCGGCACAGCAGCGTGGACGCGGTCGCCCGCCGACGGAGATCACGCTCAACCCCCGCGGAGCCGAGCTGATCGGCATCGAGCTCCAGCGCAACCGGACGCACATCGTCGTCGTCAATTCCGCCCATGAGATCGTGGGCCGGCACCGTGCACCGGTCCCGGGCGAGGCGGGACCCGCGGAACGGGTGGACGCGATTACCGGGGCCGTCGGTGAACTCCTGCGGGAGCGGCGGATCGCTCTCGCCCCCCTCCAGGGCATCGGGCTGGGCTTGCCCGGCTTCGTCCAGGACCCGGCCTCCGCCGACCCGCGCTCCATGACCCCGTTCGCGGCGCGCATCGCCGCGGCGCTGGAACGGCACTTCCACGCCCCGGTCGTCGTGGACAACAACGCGCGCCTGGCCGCCCTCGCCGAGGTCACCTGGGGCGCGGCGCGCGGCCACGACAACGCCGTTTACCTGCGCTGGTCCGACGGGGTGGGCGGCGGGCTGGTGACCGACGGACGTCTGGTGCGCGGCGCCCACGGCACCGCCGGCGAGATCGGCCACACCAGCTGCGATCCCGGAGGGCCGCCGTGCCATTGCGGAGGCCGCGGCTGCCTGGAGGCCGAGATCCGGCTGCCGGCGCTGCTGACCCGGTGCGCCGAGCGGGGGGTGAGGGTCCGGGACGCGGACGAACTGCTGTCCCTCGCCGAGTCCGGCGAGGAGACCGTGAGGACCGTACTGCGCGAAGCCGCCGCTCTGGCCGGCCGGGTCCTCGCCGCACTCGCCGCCCACACCGATCCGGAGTGCATCATGATCGACGGAGAACCGGCCGCCTTGGAGGACCCCGTCCTGACGACGATCCGGGAACAGGTCCGCACACTCTCGCTGCCGACCGCACCCCGCGACATCACCGTCTGCCGCGCGGCGTTGGGCGCGGACGCCGCCGCACGCGGTGCCGTGGCCCTGCTGCTGCACTCGCACGGCCAGGACCTCGAGCGGCTGATGCCGCGGCCCGCACCAGGGTTCGCGGCCTCTGCCGTGCCCGCCGCCGAGGGAGGACGACGGTGAACGGCTGTTGCGGTCCGGCCCGGGAGACGGCCGCGGGTGCCGACACCGCCCCTGGAACCGTCGCGCCCGAGACGGACTTCGAGATCCCCGTGCGGAGCCGCAGCGACCTGCTGCGCGGTATGGCCGCCGTCCCCGGCGGTCCGTTCCTGATGGGCGGGGACGACGAGGACGCCTTCCCCGCCGACGGGGAGGGCCCGGTGCGAGAGGTGTTCGTCAGCCCCTTTCATATCGACACCACCTGTGTGACCAACACCCGCTTCGCCGTCTTCGTCAAGTCCACCGGGTATCGCACCGAGGCCGAGACCATCGGCTGGTCCTACGTCTTCGGCGCGTTCGTGCCTCCGAGGGCACGGCACGCAGTGCTGCCCGGCAGGGTTCCCGGCGCACCGTGGTGGCGGGCCGTCGAGGGAGCCTGCTGGCGCGCTCCCGAGGGACCCGGGTCCTCCATCGGAGACCGGGGCAACCACCCCGTGGTCCACGTGTCGTGGAACGACGCCACCGCTTACGCCACTTGGGCCGGCAAGCGGCTGCCCACCGAGGCCGAGTGGGAGAAGGCCGCGCGCGGTGGACTCGCGCGGGCCCGCTTCCCGTGGGGAGACGAACTGACCCCGCGCGGTCGACACCGCTGCAATATCTGGCAGGGTGACTTCCCGGTGCGCAACACGTGCGAGGACGGCTTCGTGGGCACCGCCCCTGCGAACGCCTTCGCCCCCAACGGCTACGGGCTCCACAACACCTCGGGCAACGTCTGGGAATGGTGCGCCGACCGCTTCGGCGCCGACTGGCACGCCACCGACCTGCCGGAGACCCGCGTCGACCCGGTCGGACCGCCGGACGGGAAGGTCCGGGTGCTGCGGGGCGGCTCCTATCTCTGCCACCGGTCCTACTGCAACCGCTACCGCGTGGCGGCCCGTACCTCGAACACGCCGGACAGCGCCACCGGACACACCGGCTTCCGCTGCGCCGTCCCGGGCTGAAGCCGACACACAAGTCCCCTTTCATGAGAGGCGGTCACCCCTCCACACCTGGTCGACGTTCCCCACAGGCCCAGCGCGCACCATCCGTATGTCCTCTCAGCCGCCCCAAGCCCTTTGGAGGAGCACGTGCCCAGTCGCCGTCAGTTCCTGATCGCCGGTGCCACCGCGACCGCCCTGGCCGCGACGGCGGTCGCCGACCCACCCGCCACCGCCGGGACCAGGCGGCCCAACATCGTTCTGATCCTGGCCGACGACCTCGGCTACGGAGAGCTGGGCGCCTACGGCCAGCGCCTCATGCACACCCCGGCCCTCGACCGGCTCGCCGAAGAAGGGCTGCGTTTCACCGATGCCTACGCCGGCGCTCCGGTGTGCGCGCCGTCCCGCTGCTCGTTGCTGACCGGGCTGCACGGCGGCCACGCGAGAGTCCGGCAGAACCCCTTCTCCGGCCCGCAGGGCGCCCTGACCGCGGACGACACCTCCTTCGCCGAGCCGTTGCGAGCCGTCGGCTACCGCACCGCGCTGTACGGCAAATGGGGCTTCGGCCCCGAGACGGCCCACCAGCCCAGCCACCCGAACCAGCGTGGTTTCGACGACTTCTACGGGTACATCGACCACGACCACGCCCACGACTACTACCCCGAGTATCTCTGGCACAACGAAACCAAGGAGGCACTGCCGGGAAACGCGGACGGCGGAAAGGGGACCTTCGCCCCGGACGCCTTCCTCGCACGCTGCGTCGACTTCATCAAGAACACCGAAGGCCCCTTCCTCCTTTACCACGCCCCCAACCTTCCGCACGCGCCGAGCGACGTGCCGGACACCAGTGAGTACGACGCCGAGCCCTGGAGCGCGGCCGACAAGGGCCACGCCGCTCAGGTCACGCTCCTGGACACGCACGTCAGCGCGGTGATGAAGGCGTTGCGGGACAGCGGAAAGGCTGCCGACACGGTCGTGCTGGTCGCCGGTGACAACGGTCCGCACGAGGAAGGCGGTGTGAACCCCGACGTCTTCCGTGCGAGCGGCCCGCTGCGCGGCTACAAGCGCAACCTCTACGACGGAGGCATCCGCGTGCCCTTCCTGGCGTGGTCGCCCGGCCGTGTCCTTCCGGGGACGACCGACCGGCCCACGCACTTCGCCGATCTGCTGCCGACCCTCGCCGACCTCGCCGGGGCACCGCGACCGCGCGACGTGGACGGACTGTCGCTGGCGAAGCTGCTGACCACCGGCACCGGGGACCGGCAACACGATCACCTGTACTGGTATCGGAACGACCCCTGGTCCACCCCCCGCGCGGCACGCGAGGACGGCGGTCGTATCCTCACCCTCGCCGAAGCCACCCGGGGGGACCACTGGAAGGCCGTGCGCTTCGCCCCGGACCGGGACCGCACGGCCCCGGACGACCTGTGGCACGTCGAACTGTACGACCTGGACGCCGACCCCGGTGAGCGCACGGACCTGGCCGCGGCGCACCCGGACGTCGCGGCCCGGCTGGTCGCCGTCATGCGCGACGCCTGGGTGGAGGACTACCGGCGCGTGCCGTTCGGCGTCCGCCTGACCGCACCCGACCACGTGGAGCCGGGACGCAGTTACGAGATCACCGCCACCGTCGCCAACGGCTCCGCCGTGTCCTGGCGTGACACACGACTGCGGCTGACCGGTCCGCGGGGGTGGCGGCTGCGCCGGACATCCGGACCGGCGCGCGCGGACCTGCCCTCCGGCGGAGTACTGCGCCAGTCCTGGCGCGTCGCCGTCCCCGCGGGCGCGGCCGTGGAGGACGGTCAGCTGAAGGCCAGGTCTTCGGGCAACTGGGGCGGACGGACCATCCGTTTCACGGCGGAGCACCGCTTCGTCCCGTCGCTCGCGGCGGGGACCGCCATCGGGGCCCCCGCACGCACATGAGGTAGGCGCACGGCGGTGTCGGCCGGCTCATGAACAATAGGGCCGCTGCCGCAACCGGGGGTACGAGCCCCGCAGTTGGCAGACTGCGGCCTCGACCTCGGCGGGGCACCTGGTGCGCCACCTCGATACCGATACCCGGCCGCCCTCCAGCGCCGATCACCCACCGTCCCGTTCCGATCGGCGGACCCAATCATGGCCGGCTGCTTCGGACAGGGGCGCTGTACTCGTGGCGACGTTCGCGGGCCAACGCTCTGGGGCCCAGGTGGTAAGGGGGGAGGTCTGACGAAGTCCTCGAGCCAGACGTGGGGTGTATGCGCCTCGTCAGCTATGGTCGCCCCCGGAGGGTCATTCATCCGACGTATAGTGGCGCCAGCAGTACGAGGAGGTACACCGTGCCGGTCACCGATGAGGCGATCGAGAAGATCAAGGCAATGATCGTCGACGGCGAGCTGCGCCCGGGTGAGCGGTTGCCCAAGGAGGCTGTCCTGGCTGAGCGGCTGGGACTGTCCCGTAACTCCCTCAGGGAAGCCGTCAAGGCGCTCTCGCTGATCCGGGTACTCGACGTGCGGCAGGGTGATGGAACGTACGTGACCAGCCTGGAGCCCGGGCTGCTGCTGGATGCGCTCGGCTTCGTCGTCGATTTTCATCAGGACGACACGGTGCTGGACTTCCTCGAGGTCCGCCGGATCCTGGAGCCTGCCGCCGCTGCCAGGGCAGCCCGGGCGATGCCGGAGGAGGACGTCGCCGCCCTGCAGGATGTCCTGGAGAGTCTTCCCAGCGAGCCGTCGCTGGAGGAGCTCATCGCCAACGACCTGGAGTTCCACCGTTTGATCGCCTCCGGAGCCGGCAACCCGGTGCTCTGCTCGCTGATCGAAGGGATCTCCGGTCCGACCGCGCGGGCACGAATCTGGCGTGGGCTGACCGAAGAGGGAGCGGTGGAACGCACCCGCGATCAGCACCGGGCGATCTGCGAGGCCATCGCCGACCGGAACCCCGAACTGGCCCGGTCCTGGATGACGGTGCACGTCGCCGGCGTCGAACAATGGCTGCGGGTCACTCTCGGGGGAAGCGGGTTCGCGCTCTGAAGGCGCCCGGTGCATGGGTTTCCGACTTGCTGCTGAGCGCTCGCCGTGCGGTGAGTCCGACGGCACGCTTCAGGGGGCTGGAAGACCGGGGCCGTCTCCTGCCGCACCGCCTGTCAGCCAGTCCTCGACGGCGGCTACATGGAATGCGCTGGCGCCGGCGGCGAGACCTGCATCGCGGGCGGTGAGCGCCCGCCAGATGGCCTCGTGTTCGCGCTGGGCCCGTTCGCGGGCAGGCGCGTACTGTGCGCCGCGGACGATGCGCAGCCGCTGGGTGTGGGTGGAGAGGATGCCGAGAAGGGTGGACAGGACCGGGTTGCCGACGGCGTCGACGATGGTGCGGTGGAACTCGATGTCCAGTCTCACGAACTCCTCGATGCCCTTGGCCGCGGCGCTCCGGTCGAGGATCTCGCGGAGACCGTCCAATTGCTCGGTGGTGAGCCGGCCGGTCGCGAGGGCCGTCGCCTGCGGCTCCAGCAGACGACGCACCTGCAGGAGCTGGTGGGCGGTGTGGCCGTGGGAGACGTCGGCGGCGAAGGCCATGGTCTCCAGCAGGAGGTGCGGTTCCAGGCCGGAGACGTAGGTGCCGTCGCCCTGGCGGGAGACCAGGATGCGCATCGCGGTCAACGCCCGTACGGCCTCGCGCAGGGAGTTGCGGGACAGTCCGAGAGACTCGGCCAGGTCGGCTTCGTTGGGCAGCCGGGAACCGGGCTGCAGGGTGCCGGAGAGGATCATTTCCTTGATCCTGCCGATGGCCAGGTCCGTCACCGCCATGGGGTGCTCCCGTTCTGTTGGCGCGGGCAGCGCGCCGGGCCCGGTCCCGCCGACTCGGGGTGTTCTCGCGCGGCCACCGGGCGACGGCTCGGGTCGCGTGCTACTCCTGCTTCTCGCCGGAGGCGAAGCGGGAGATGATCAGCGCGACGATGATGATCGCGCCGTTGAGGAACTGGTTCCACAGTGGCGGCACACCGGCGAGGGTCATGACGTTGACCACGAGCTGGAGGGTCAGCACACCGGTGAGGGCACCGAACAGGGTGCCTCGGCCGCCGTTGAGACTGACGCCGCCGATGACGGTGGCGGCGAAGACCTGGAAGATCCAGCCGTTGCCCTGGTCCGCGGAGATGGAGCCGTAGTGGCCGGTGTAGAGGATGCCGGCGAAGGCGGCGAGGAGGCTGCCGATCACCAGGACGCACCACACGATCCTGTCGACGCGGATGCCCGCCGCCCGGGCGGCCTCGGCGTTGCCGCCGATCGCGTACAGGGCGCGGCCGTGGCGCAGCCAGGAGAGTGCGCTGCCGCCGATCAGGAAGAGAAGCGCACAGATCCAGATGCCGGCGGGGATCCCCAGCCAGCTGGCGCGGCCCAGGTAGGTGAAGGAGCTGGGCAGGTTGACGATCGACTGACCCTCGGAGATGGCGACCTGGAGACCGCGCAGCAGGGTGAGCATGCCCAGGGTGACGATGAAGCCGTTCAGCCGCAGCTTGATGATGAGGAATCCGTTGATCACGCCGATCAGCGCGCCGACCAGCAGGCACAGCGGGATGGCGGCCCAGGTGGGGAACAGCCCGAGGCCGAGGAAGCGGGCGCCGTGGTCGGGCAGGACCAGCCAGACGGCGACGACCGGTGCGACGCCGATCGTGGACTCCAGGGAGAGGTCCATCCGGCCGACTATCAGGACCAGCGCCTGGGCGAGGACGAGCAGGCTCAGCTCGGTGGCCTGCTGGCCGACGCCGAGCAGGTTGTCGGTCGTCAGGAAGGCGGGCGAGACCACGAAACCGATGACGCCCAGGACGAGCAGTACCGGGACGAGTGACAGGTCACGGAGTCGGGCGAGGTCGATACGGCGCCCGGCGGGTACGGAGACGGCCGCGGCCGGCTGCGTGCTGAGCTCAGTGGTGGGAGACATGGCTGTCCTTCGTGTCGGTCGGGCCGGCCATGCCCTCCATGGCTGCGACCAGTTGTTCGTCGCTCCAGCCGTGTGCGAACTCGGCGACGACCCTGCCGTGGAACATGACCACGACGCGGTCGCAGACCTGGAGGTCGTCGAGTTCGTCGGACACGATCAAAGCGGTCTTCCCGGCATCGGAGACCTCGCGGACGGTGCCCAGCAGGGACTCCTTGGACTTGACATCGACGCCGTTGGTCGGCCGGACGGCGACCAGGACGTGTGGTTCGGTGGCGAGTGCGCGCGCGATGACGACCTTCTGCTGGTTCCCGCCGGACAGGGCGGACACCGGGGTGGACGGGCCGGGCGTCTTGATGTCGAGCCCGGTGATCATCCGCTGCGCGAAGGCCCGGGTCCGCGAGGGCAGCACCGTGCCGTACGGACCGAGCTGGTCGGTGACGGTCAGCGTGGCGTTCTCGGCGACACTGCGCTGCGGGATGAGGCCCTGGATGTGCCGGTCCTCGGGGACGAAGCCGATACCGGCCGCGAGCGCGGCGGGGACCTGGCCGGTGCGTACCTGGCGGCCCGCGACCGTAACCGTCCCGGCCCCGGGCCGGCGCAGGCCGGCCAGGGTCTCGCCGAGCTGGACGTTGCCGCTGGCCGCCGCACCGGCGAGCCCCACCACCTCGCCGCCACGCGCTGTCAGGGAACAGTCCTGGTACGCGCCGTCCAGACTCAACCCGGAGACCTCCAGCAGGAGACGCCCCTCGGAGCGTGTCCGGTCGCTCACCGACCACTTGGGGCCGGTGTTGTGAGAGCTCTCCCCGGTCATCGCCTCGACCAGAGCGTGATGGTCCAGTTCGGCGACCGGTGCGGTGATGATGTGCCGGGCGTCGCGGTAGACCGTGACCGTGGTGCAGAGGTCGTAGACCTCCTGCAGATGGTGGGAGATGAACAGGAAGGCGACACCCTGGCGCTGGAGGGCGCGCAGCTTGTCGAAGAGCCTGTCGATACCGCGTGCGTCGAGCTTGGCGGTGGGCTCGTCGAGGATGATGAACCGGGCGCCGAAGGACAGCGCCCGGGCGATCTCCACGAACTGGCGCTGCTCGACGGTCAGGTCCTGGGCGCGTGCGGCCGGGTCCACGTCCACGCCGTACTCGGCGAGCAGTTCCGTCGCGCGATGGCGCAGCCGCTTCCAGCTGATCGGGCGCAGGGCGCCGTCGCTCTGCCGGTCCAGGAAGAGGTTCTCGGCGACGGTCAGGGCAGGGATGACGGTGGAGTGCTGGTAGACGCAGGCCACTTTGGAGCGCCAGGCGTCGGTGTCCCCGAGCGACGGGGCCGGCTCGCCGTCGAAGCGCAGGGTCCCGGTGTCGGGGCTTTGGAGTCCGGTGAGGATCGAGACGAGCGTGGACTTGCCCGCTCCGTTGCGGCCGACCAGGGCATGCGACGCGCCGGGCGCGACCGAGATACGGGCTCCACTGAGCGCGACGGTGGCGCCGAAGCGCTTGGTGATCCCGTCGGCCTCGACGACAGGGCCCCGGACGGGGCTGGGGTCCGCCATGGCGGGTTGTCCTTTCCGCTGGGGGGCTCGTGAGCGGCGGCCTGAAGGGGAGGCAGAAAGAGGCGTTCCCGGGCCGCCGCGCAGGAGATTCCCGGTGGGATCACTTGCTGACGTTGTTGCCCCACAGGGCCTTGTCGTCGACGTTCTCCTTGGTCACCAGCGGAGCGGGAAGCTGGTCCTCCAGACCGTTGGGCAGGGCCACGATGGTCGAGCCGTGGTCGGTGGGGCCGGGCTCGAAGGTCTTGCCCTCGGCGGCGGCCTTCGCGTAGTACAGCGCGTACTTGGCGTAGAGGTCGGCGGGTTGGGAGACCGTGGCGTCGATCTGGCCCTTACGGATCGCGTCGAACTCCTGCGGGATGCCGTCATTGGAGACGATGGTGATGTGGCCGGGCTGTCCGGCGGGCTTGAGTAGACCCTTCTGCTGGAGCAGGGCGAGAGTGGGTTGCAGGAAGACACCGCCGGCCTGCATGTAGATGCCGCCCAGGTCGGGGTTGGCGGCCAGGGTGGACTGGAGCTTGGCGGAGGCGACATCACCCTTCCAGTCCGTGGCCAGCTCGATCACCTTGATACCGGGGAACTTCTCCTTCATGCAGGCGGCGAACGCCTCGGAGCGGTCGCGGCCGTTGATGGAGCTGAGAGCGCCCTGCAGTTCGGCCACCTTGCCCTTGCCGCCGAGCTGCTTGCCGAGGAACTCGCACGCCTTGGTGCCGTACGCCTTGTTGTCGGCGCGGACCACCATGTAGACGTCCCCCTTGTCGGGGCGGGTGTCGACGCTGATCACCGGAATCTTCTTGGCGGCCAACTGGTCCAGCGTGGAGGCGATGGCGCCGGTGTCCTGCGGGGCCATCACGACGGCCTTCGCGCCGGTGTTCTGGAACACCTTGACGTTGGAGACCAGCTTGGTCACGTCGTTCTGGGAGTTGCTGATCGGCAGCGTGCTCAGGCCCTGGGTGTCGGCGCCCTGCTTGATGTACTGGGCGTAGGAGTTCCAGAAGTCGGAGTCGGCTCGGGGCAGGTCGATGCCGATCGTCGGCTTGCCGGAGTCCGCCGAGCCGCTGTCGCGGTTGCAGGCCGTGGCGAACCCCGCCAGGACGGCCACGGTGGCGGCCGTGGCCGCGAGTCTGGAGGAGCGAAACTTCATGGTGCTGATCTCCTTGGCTGGGGTGGCGGGTGCCTCTGCTGAACTGCGGGTGCACATGTCGGGGGACCGGGGCGGTAACGGTGAGGCTCGTTCCCCGGGTGCTGGACCGGCGGGGGCGAACCCACTTCGGTCCCCGCGTTGACCTGGGAGAAGGACCCGTTCGCGGTCATGGCGACCCGTGGCAGAACCTGCGGCGAAGCGCCTTCCGCGTCATCGGATGCCTTGCGGTATCGAGGACCTTACGAGGCTGAAACACGGCTGACAAGGGGAGACCTCGGATGAATCTGATTCGTGATGCTTGGATTCCTGACCACAATGCAAAAACATGCTGTTTCTGCGCCGAACTAGCTCTGTTTTGAGCGTATAGAGACGTCGCGGGAAGGTGAGTAGGTAAGAAAGGTCGGAGGACTGCTTGCGGTGGTGTGACGGTCGCTCGTATGGTCGGGGCTCCGCACAGTCCTCCGATGTATTCACCGACGGAGGGTTCTGCATCTCTGGAGCGACGACGGGAGAAGGACATGAAGTTGTTGCGGGTCGGGGAGCCGGGAGCGGAAGTACCGGCGGTGCTCGACGAAGACGGCGCGCCCTTCGCCCTCACCGGCGTCACCGCCGACATCGACGGACCGTTCCTCGCCTCCGGCGGCGTCGACCGGGCCAGGCAGGCGCTGGCCGAGGGGGCGCTGCCGGGCCTGGCCACGGCCGGTCGGCGGATCGGCGCTCCGGTCGCCCGCCCCGGCAAGGTGGTGTGCGTGGGTCTCAACTACCGTGACCACGCCGAGGAGACCGGCGCGGCCGCCCCGGAACGGCCGGTGGTCTTCATGAAGGACCCCTCCACCGTCGTCGGCCCCTACGACGCGGTCCGGATCCCCCGCGGCTCGGTCAAGACCGACTGGGAGGTCGAACTCGCCGTCGTCATCGGCACGGAGGCACGCTACCTGGCGAGCCCCGCCGAGGCCGCCGGTCACATCGCGGGCTACGCGATCAGCCATGACGTCTCCGAGCGGGAGTTCCAGCTCGATTACTCCGCCCAGTGGGACCTCGGCAAGTCCTGCGAGACCTTCAACCCCCTGGGTCCCTGGCTGGTCACCCCCGACGAGGTGGGCGACCCGCAAGGACTCGGCCTGCGCCTGTCCGTCAACGGTCAGGAGCGCCAGAACGGCGACACCAAGAACATGATCTTCGACGTCGCGTACCTCGTCTGGTACCTGAGCCAGTACATGGTCCTGCGCCCCGGCGACGTCATCAACACCGGCACTCCGGCCGGCGTGGCCCTCGGCCTGCCCGGCACCCCGTACCTGCGCGCGGGGGATGTGGTCGAGCTGTCCGTAGACGGGCTCGGCACCCAGCGTCAGACGCTCATCAACGCGTGAAAGGCACCGAGTTGTCCGCAACCACGGCGCGGATCACCGCCGTCGACACCTACGACATCCGCTTCCCGACCTCGCGGGAGCTGGACGGGTCCGACGCGATGAATCCCGACCCCGACTACTCCGCCGCCTACGTCGTCCTGCGGACCTCGGAGGGCGGCCATGAGGGCCACGGCTTCACCTTCACCATCGGCCGCGGCAACGATGTCCAGGTCGCCGCCATCGACGCGCTGTCCGAACACGTCGTCGGACGCCCGGTCGCCGAACTGTGCGCCGACCCCGGCACCCTGTACCGCGACCTGATCGGCGACAGCCAGTTGCGCTGGCTCGGGCCGGAGAAGGGCGTGATGCACATGGCCATCGGTGCGGTCGTCAACGCGGTCTGGGACCTGGCGGCCAAGCGGGAGGGCAAGCCGCTGTGGCAGTTCCTCACTGACGCCGACCCCGCGTGGCTGGTCTCCCAGGTCGACTTCCGCTACCTTACCGACGCGCTGACTCCCGACGAGGCCCTGGAACTCCTGCGCAAGGGCAAGCAGGGCGCCGACGAGCGGGCCGCCGACCTGCTGCGGCGCGGCTACCCCGCCTACACCACCTCCCCGGGCTGGCTCGGCTACTCCGACGAGAAGCTGACCCGCCTGGCCAAGGAGGCCGTCGCCGAGGGCTTCACCCAGATCAAGCTCAAGGTCGGCGCCGACCTCGCGGACGACATCCGCCGCTGCCGCGCGGCCCGACAGGCGGTCGGACCGGACATCCGGATGGCCATCGACGCCAACCAGCGGTGGAACATCGGCGAGGCAGTCGCATGGACGAAGGCACTCGCCGAGTTCGACCCGTACTGGATCGAGGAGCCCACGAGTCCCGACGACGTCCTCGGGCACGCCGCCATCCGGCGCGGCGTGCACCCCGTCAAGGTCGCCACCGGCGAGCACGTGCACAATCGCATCGTCTTCAAGCAGCTCCTCCAGGCAAGCGCCATCGATGTCCTCCAGCTGGACTCCGCCCGCGTGGCCGGAGTCAACGAGAACCTCGCCATCCTGCTGCTCGCCGCGAAGTTCGGCGTGCCGGTGTGCCCGCACGCCGGCGGCGTAGGACTGTGCGAACTGGTCCAGCATCTGTCGATGTTCGACTACGTGGCTCTCACCGGCACCACCGAGGACCGCGTCATCGAGTACGTCGACCACCTCCACCAGCACTTCCTCGACCCCGTGGTGATCACCGACGGCCACTACCGGGCACCCGACTCGCCCGGCTTCTCAGCCACCATGCACCAGGCGAGCATCGAGACCTACAGCTACCCGGGCGGCGAGTTCTGGACGGCCGACGCCGCCCTGGGCGAGCCCGGCACGGACGCGGAGGACCACGCATGAAGACCGACCTCGACGGGCTGACCGCCCTGGTCACCGGAGGCGCCTCCGGCATAGGACTGGCCACCGCCCAACTGCTGAGCGGACGCGGCGCGACCGTCGCCGTCCTCGACCTCGACCCGAGCGGCGTGCCCGCGCCGCTGCGCGCCCACCCCGCCGACGTCACCGACGACCGCTCCGTCCGCTCGGCCGTCGAAGAGGCGGCCGAGGAGCTCGGCGGTATCGACATCCTGGTCAACAACGCCGGGATCGGCGCCGCCGGAACGGTCGCCGACAATCCAGACGAGCAGTGGCACCGCGTTCTCGACGTCAACGTCCTCGGCATTGTCCGCACCACCCGTGCCGCCCTTCCCCACCTCCGCGAATCCGACTGCGCCTCCGTGGTGAACACCTGCTCCATCGCCGCCACCGCCGGCCTGCCCCAGCGCGCCCTCTACTCGGCGAGCAAGGGCGCCGTGCTCTCACTCACCCTGGCGATGGCCGCCGACCACGTACGCGAGGGAATCCGGGTCAACTGCGTCAACCCCGGCACCGTCGACACTCCGTGGGTCGGGCGGCTGCTGGACGCCGCCGAAGACCCGGCCGCCGAACGGGCCGCGCTGGGCGGGCGCCAGCCCACCGGCCGCCTGGTCACCGCGCAGGAGGTGGCCGCAGCCATCGCCTACCTCGCCTCCCCGGCCGCCGGCAGCACCACCGGCACGGCCCTCGCGGTCGACGGCGGCATGGCCGGCCTGCGCCTGCGACCGGAGCCGCAGTCGTGACGCTGCGCCAGAACCGGCTCGGCCGCAGCGCGGTGCGGGTCAGCGAGCTCTCCTTCGGCGCGGCCGGCATCGGCAACCTGTTCACCCCGGTCACCGACGACCAGGCGGGACAGACCGTGACCGCCGCCTGGGACGCGGGTGTGCGGTACTTCGACACCGCCCCGCACTACGGCCTCGGCCTGTCCGAGCGACGCCTCGGCGCCGCCCTGCGCGATCGCCCGAGGGACGCGTACACCCTGTCGACCAAGGTCGGCCGACTGCTCGAACCGGCGGACGCGGACGGAACCGACCTCGCGGCCGGTTTCGCCGTGCCCGCCACCCACCGCCGCGTGTGGGACTTCAGCGCGGACGGCATCCGCCGCTCCCTCGCCGACAGCCTCGAACGCCTCGGCCTCGACCGCATCGACATCGCCTACCTGCACGATCCCGACGACCACGCCGAGCAGGCGCTGGACGAGGCCTACCCCGCGCTGGAACGGCTGCGCGGCGAAGGTGTCCTCGGCGCGATCGGCGTCGGCATGAACAAGGCCGAACTGCTGACCCGCTTCGTCCGCGAGACCGACGTCGACGCCGTCCTCCTGGCCGGCCGGTACAGCCTGCTCGACCAGCGCGGACTCGCCGGTCTCCTGCCGCTCGCCGCCTATCGCGGCGTCGCGGTCGTCATCGGTGGCGTCTTCAACTCCGGCCTGCTCGCCGACCCGCGCCCCGGCGCCACCTTCGACTACGCCACCGCCCCGGAGGACCTCGTGGCACGCGCCCTCGACCTCCAGGCCGTCTGCGAGCGGCACGGCGTACCGCTGCGCGCCGCCGCCCTGCGCTTCCCGTTCGGGCACCCGGCCGTCGCGAGCGTCCTGGTCGGCACCCGCAGCGCCGCCGAGGCCGAGGACGCCGCCGCCCTGCTGCACCACCCCGTGCCGGGCGCGCTGTGGGCGGAGATCAAGGAACGCGGGCTGCTTCCGCCGCATGTCCCGACCCCCGTACAGGAGCGCTGATGCGCGTCGCCCTGTTCATCACCTGCTTCAACGACACCCTCTTCCCCGAAACCGGCAGGGCCGTGCTGGCGGTGCTGGAGAGGCTCGGCCACACCGTCGACTTCCCGCAGGAACAGACCTGTTGCGGGCAGATGCACTTCAACACGGGCTACCGCCCGGACGCCGTTCCCCTGGTAGCCCGTTTCGCCCGCACTTTCGCCGAGTACGACGCGGTGGTCACCCCGTCCGCGTCCTGCGCGGGCATGGTCCGGGACAACCACCCCGTGCTCGCCGAGAAGTACGGACACCCCGGCCTCCACCAGCAGGTGACCGAAATGGGTCCACGGGTCCACGAGTTCACCGAGTTCCTCGTCGACGTCCTCGGTGTCACCGACGTCGGCGCACGCTTCCCCCACCAAGTCACCTACCACCCCACCTGCCACTCGCTGCGAGGGCTGCGCCTGGGCGACCGGCCGCTGCGACTGCTGCGCGCGGTCGAGGACATCGACCTCAGGGAGCTCCCGGCCGCCGACTCCTGCTGCGGCTTCGGCGGCACCTTCGCCGTCAAGAACGCCGAGACCTCCGCCGCGATGCTCACCGACAAGGCGCAAGGAGTCCTGTCCACCGGCGCCGACGTGCTGTGCGCCGCCGACAACTCCTGCCTGATGCACATCGGCGGCGGCCTCTCCCGACAGGGATGCGCCGTACGGACCATGCACCTGGCCGAGATCCTCGCCGCCACCGAAGGAGCCACACGATGAGCGGCCACGGCGACCGCGGCGTCGTCTGGCTCGGCGCCCCGCCCTTCCCCGATGCCGCCCGCAGCGCCCTGGGCGACACCCAGCTGCGTGCCAACCTGAAGCGGGCCACCGCCACGATCCGCGACAAGCGCCTCACCGTCGCCTCGGAACTCGACGACTGGGAAGACCTGCGCACCTCGGCCGCCGCCGTCAAGAAGCGCACCGCCCGCCATCTCGACCGGTACCTGACGCAGTTGGAGCAGTCGGTGACCGCGGCGGGCGGCACCGTGCACTGGGCCGGCGACGCGGCCGAGGCGAACCGCATCGTCACCGAACTGATCCGGGCCACCGGCGAGTCCGAGGTCGTCAAGGTCAAGTCCATGGCCACCCAGGAGACCGGCCTCAACGAGCACCTCGCCGGGGCCGGGATCACCGCCTACGAGACCGATCTCGCCGAACTCATCGTCCAGCTGGGCGACGACCGCCCCTCCCACATCCTGGTCCCCGCGATCCACAAGAACCGCACCGAGATCCGCGACCTGTTCGCCGCCGAGATGGGTCACTGGGGCCGTCCCGCCCCCGAGAACCTCACCGACGACCCGGCCGAACTCGCCGAGGCGGCGCGCCGGCACCTGCGGCAGAAGTTCCTCACCGCCAAGGTCGCCGTCTCCGGCGCCAACTTCGCCGTCGCCGACACCGGTACCGTCGTCGTCGTGGAATCCGAGGGCAACGGCCGGATGTGCCTGACCCTCCCCGAGACCCTGATCACCGTGATGGGCATCGAGAAGGTCGTCCCCACCTGGTCCGACCTGGAGGTCTTCCTTCAGCTGCTGCCCCGCTCCTCCACCGGTGAGCGGATGAACCCGTACACGTCGACCTGGACCGGCACCACCGACGGCGACGGCCCGTCCCGGTTCCACCTGGTGCTGCTCGACAACGGCCGGACCGACACCCTCGCCGACACCGTCGGCCGCCAGGCCCTCGCCTGCATCCGCTGCTCCGCCTGCCTCAACGTCTGCCCGGTCTTCGAACGCACCGGAGGCCACGCCTACGGCTCCGTCTACCCCGGTCCGATCGGTGCCGTCCTCACCCCGCAGCTGGTCGGGTCGAGCACGCCGCCACCCTGCCCTTCGCCTCCACACTGTGCGGGGCCTGCTACGACGCCTGCCCCGTGAAGATCGAAATCCCGGAGCTGCTCGCCCACCTGCGGGCCGAAGCCGTCGAGGCCAAGCGCTCCGCCGGCCGCCTGCCCACCGCCGAGGCGGTCGCGATGAAGACCGCCGCCACCGTCCTCGACTCCCCACGGCTCCTCACCGCGGCCCAGAAGGCAGCGGCCCTCGGCGGGCGCGCCCTCGCCCGGCGCGGGCGCATCGGCCGGCTGCCCGGCCCACTGCACGGCTGGTCCGACACCCGGGACACACCGGCACCGCCCGCCGAGTCCTTTCGCACCTGGTGGCGCAAGAACCGAGAAGGTGGCCGATGACCAGCCGCGACGCGATACTCGGGCGCATCAGGGCCGCCCTCGTCGACGTCCCCGCCGACGAGACTCCGGCGGACGTGCCCGTTCCCCGCACCTACCGCCGCACCCACACCCGGCCCGACGAGGACGTCGTCGCCCTGTTCGCCGAACGGGTCGCGGACTACCGCGCCTCCGTCACCCGCACCGACCGGGCCGGCCTGCCAGCCGCCATCGCCGCCGCCCTCACCGCCCGCCGTGCCCGGAACCTCGCCCTGCCCGAAGGCTTCCCCGCCGAACTGCTCCCGCCCGGCGACTGGAAGTGGCACGGCGAACCGCTCGACGTGCCGGCCCTCGACGCGCTGGACGGTGCCCTCACCCTCGCCGCGGTGGGCATCGCCGTCACCGGAACCCTCGTCCTCGACACCGGCCCGGGACAGGGCACGCGCGCCCTCACCCTCGTCCCGGACTACCACCTGTGCGTCATCCGCGCCGAGCAGATCGCCGCAGACGTCCCCGACGCCCTGAGCCGCCTCGACCCGGCCCTGCCACTCACCTTCGTCTCCGGCCCGTCCGCCACCAGCGACATCGAACTCGACAGGGTGGAGGGCGTCCACGGCCCCCGCACCCTGCACGTCATCGTCGTCGGCCCCTCCACCCACCCGGAGCAACCATGAGAATCGCCCTGCACACCCGCATACGCGAGGACCGGATCGCACAGTACGAGGCCGCACACCGCGAGGTGCCCGCCGAGCTCACCACCGCCATCCGGGCCGCCGGCGTCGCCTCGTGGACCATCTGGCGCAGCGACCGCGAACTGTTCCACCTGCTGGAGTGCGACGACTACGCCCGCCTGCTCGCCGAGCTGGAACACCTTCCGGTCAACATCGCCTGGCAGGCACGGATGGCCGACCTCCTCGACGTCGTTCACGACTACTCCGAGGCAGGCGCCGAAGCAGGACTTCCGGTGGTGTGGCAGTTGTGATCCGGCAGATCATCGACGCGCACCACCACGTCTGGGACCTCGCGGCGCGGCCGCAGCCATGGATCACGGGTGAGGCCCTCGCCCCGCTCGCCCGGTCCTTCTCGACCGCGGACCTCACCGCCCAGGCACGGGCCGCGGGAGTGGCCGGCACCGTCGTCGTCCAGACGGTCTGCGTGCCGGAGGAGACACCCGAACTGCTGGCCCTCGCCGCCGACAGCGACCTCATCGCGGGCGTCGTCGGATGGACCGACCTCACCGCCCCGGACGTCGCCGACACGATCGCCGCCCTGCGTGAACGGCCTGGCGGTGACCGGCTGGTCGGCATCCGGCACCAGGTCCAGGAAGAGCCGGACCCGCGCTGGCTCCTGCGGCCGGACGTACAGCGCGGGCTGACCGCCGTAGCCGCGGCCGGGCTCGTCTACGACCTCGTCGTCAAGCCGCACCAGCTGGCCGCGGGGGGGGGGGGGGGCGGGGGGGCGCGGGGGGCGCGGCGCGCGCGCGCGGGCCGCCGCGCGCCCCCCCCC
>NZ_JBHXNW010000022.1:0-47745 GCF_042717365.1 Streptomyces sp. NPDC058534 | reverse complement strand
AGTACCCCGGGGGGCTGCCGCCGTCCGCCGGGGGGGGTGTGGTGAACGACCTGTTCGACACCCCGCCCCCGGTGGCCGCGGGGGCCGACGCCGCGGCCCGGCTCACCGCCCTGACCTTCGTCCTCGACCACCTCGGCAAACCCCCCATCGCCACCGGCGCGTTCGAACCCTGGGGCGCGGACCTGCGGCGCCTGGCCGCCCTGCCCAACACCGTCTGCAAGCTCTCCGGCCTGGTCACCGAGGCCGCCCCCGGCAGCCGGCGGACCGAGGATCTCCAGCCCTACGCCGACATCGCCTTGGACGCCTTCGGACCACAGCGGCTGATGTTCGGATCCGACTGGCCGGTCTGCACCCTGCAGGCGGACTACACGTCGGTCGTCGGGGTCGCCGACAGCCTCACCAAGACACTAGGCCCGGGAGAGAAGGACGCGGTGTTCCACCACAATGCCTGCCGTGTCTACGGCCTTGCCGGGCCCTGACGTCCGCCTCCTCGCACGGCTTTCACAGTTCACGCAGAGAACACATCGATGCACGGCAACAGAAGGGCGTGGGTCTCCCAACATGACTGCTACGGACAAGTCGTTCAGACGCTCCGGCCGTCGGCTTGCGCGCGTCACAGCGCCGGCCGCGCTGGCCGTCGTGCTCAGTGCCTCGCTGCTCTCGATACCCGCATCGGCGTACGCGGCGCCGGTGGGCGGGCCGACAGGCGAGGCTGCGGCGCAGCAGGCGGGGGCAGGAGCGAGCGGCGCCGACAAGCCGCATGACCGCCGCACCGTCGTCGATGTGGCCGACTTCGGGGCCGACCCGACGGGAAGACGGGACTCCGCGGCCGGTATCCGCGCGGCCATCGCACACGCGAAGACCCTCGACGGTCCGACCAGGATCTACTTCTCGCCGGGTACTTACCAGATCTGGCCCGAGCAGACCGCCAAGCGGGAGCTCTACGTCAGCAACACCTCCGGCACCAACCAGGCTGTCAAGACCAAGAACATCGGCATCCTCATCGAGGACATGGACGACGTGGTGGTCGACGGTGGCGGATCCAAGCTGGTCTACCACGGGTTCCAGACCATCTTCGCAACGATCCGATCGACCGATGTGCGGTTCACCGACTTCAGTCAGGACTGGGTGGCGCCCAAGACCGTCGACATCACGGTGGCCGAGTCCGGAGTGGCCGACGGTAGGGCCTACCGTACGATCGCGATCCCGGACACCTACCGCTACGCCATCGACGGAACGTCGATCAGGTGGTCGGGAGAGCTGAGCCCCACGACGGGCACGCCGTACTGGACCGGCTCCAACTCGTTCAACTACTCCCAGGTGCACGATCCCGAAGCCAACAAGACCTGGCGGACCAGCAACCCCGTGTTCCGGAACGTCGCGGACATCGTCGACCTCGGCGACCGCCGAGTGCGGATCACGTACAACGACGCGACGCGGCCCACCGACGAGGGCTACGTCTACCAGATGCGTGAGACCACCCGGGACACGCCCGGAGGTCTGTTCTGGGAGTCGAAGGACATCACAGTCGACCATCTCGACCTGGGCTACCTGCACGGGTTCGGACTGGTCGGCCAGTTCAGCGAGAACATCACGATCGACTCGGTGAAGTTCATGGCCGACCGCGACACCGGTCGTGTGACGTCCGCCTTCGCCGATCACATCCAGATGTCGGGCGTGAAGGGAAGGGTGCGGATCTCCCGCAACGTCTTCGACAACCCGCAGGACGACCCCATCAACGTGCACGGCACCTATCTGCAGGTGACATCGGCCGCGGCGAAGACCCTCAAGCTGCGCTACATGCACCATGAGACGGCGGGCTTCCCCCAGTTCCATCCCGGCGACCAGGTGGAGCTCGTCGACAAGCGCACGATGCTCGCCGTGCCGGGCGCCACCGCCACCGTGGTCTCGGCGGACGGCCCGAGTGGAGAGGCCGTGCCGCCGGGGGAGGACCCGCAGACCTACCTCCGCGACATGACCGTGGTCCTGGACGCGCCGTTGCCCGCGTCGGTCGCCGCCAACCCGCAGAACTTCGTCGCCGAGAACATCACGTACACGCCGAGCGTCGAGATCGTCGGAAACACCTTCCAGGCGGTGCCGACCCGCGGCGTGCTCGTCACGACACGCAAGCCGGTGCTGATCGAGGGCAATCGCTTCGACGGAATGAGCATGGCGAGCATCTACATCTCGTCGGATGCCTACCAGTGGTTCGAATCGGGCCCGGTACGTGACGTGGTCATTCGCAACAATGTTTTCGCCCGGCCGTCCGGCCCGGTGATCTGGTTCGATCCGACCAACCGAGAGGTCGTGCCGGGGGAGCCCGTGCACCGTAACGTGCTGATCGAGGACAACACGTTCGACATGGTCGGTGGCACCTTGGTGGCCGGCCGGAGCGTCGGGGACCTGACCTTCCGGAGCAACCACGTCAGGCGGTACGCATGGGTGAAGCTCCAGGGCGGCGATGAACGGATGCGCATCGGTGACACGGCCCGGTTGACCGCCCAGACGCTGCCCGCGCAGTACACGGCGCCGTTGTTCACCTTCGACGGTGCCGACGACATCACGATTGCCCGCAACGACTACGAGGACGGCTTCAACAAGCGGATCAACACCCGGAACATGGATCCGACCGAGGTCACGGTGGTCGGTGAGGACCTCGCCCTCAATGGCGACAACCAGACGTCCGGCCCCGTGAAGATCACCTATTCGAGCAGCAACAGGAAGGTTGCACGGGTCGACGCCGACGGCGTCGTCACGGCCGTAGGCAGCGGCAAGGCGCAGATCCGTGCCCATGTCACCGTCGGCGGGCGGAAGATCGTGTCCGACCCGGTCCCGATCAGGGTGACCGGGAAGGCCATCGGCCACTGACATCCGGCCCCTACGGTGGTCGGACCGGTGCTGAGCGGATTCCTTGGCGATCGGTGCCCGCGGGGGGCCACGGAATCGGCGCTGTTACATCGGATCTATATGCACCGTTGATCCGTTGAACCCCTTGACTCGGGCGAATCCACCGTGGTCTGATCCCTGGTCATCCGATCATTCTGCGCTAGCGGAGGGTCATGCTCCAGTGGCCAGGCAATCAGACGGAAGACTTCGAGTCGCACTCCCGGGGGCCGGCCATGGCCGTCGGCGGGCCGCCCTCCTCGTGGGACGCCTGCACGGCCGCCACCGCGAAGACCATGGACGCAGGGCTGATGGAGGCCGAGTGCACGCCTGCGTCTTCCACGCCTCCGGCGGCGGAGCCGCACTGCACACCTCCGTGGACGGGTTACAGCAACAGGCGTTCCCACACTTCGCCCTGAACACCTTCACCGGCGCGGAATCGGACCGGATCGGCTTGCTCCACCGGGCCTCCTGAGGCCTGCGCCGGGTCGGCGGACCTCGGCCGACCCGCCGCCGTCTGTCAGCGAAAGAACCGATCACTATGTCGAGAGGCCTTGCCGTGATCCATGATCCCCAACCGCACCGACGGAGCGTCCTCAAGTTCGGCGGTGCCCTCGCCCTCGCGCCGCTGATCACTCAGCTGGCCGGCGGAACCCCGGCAGGACAGGCCGTCGCCGCCGACTCGGCCGGGCCCGCCGCGCCGACGGCCGTCCAGTGGCCGACCCTGTCCCGCACAGCCCTGACGTATCCCGTCCCCGCGGTGGACTGGCAGTCGCAGGCACTGCCCATCGGCAACGGCCGGCTCGGCGCCATGCTCTTCGCCGACCCCGACAACGAGCGCATCCAGTTCAACGAGCAGAGTCTGTGGGGTGGAGTCAACAACTATGACAACGCCCTCGCGGGCAAGCCGGACAGCGCCTTCGACACCAGCATGACCGGCTTCGGCTCGTACCGGAACTTCGGCGACCTCGTCGTGACCTTCAATCCCCGCCCGCAGGTCACAGCACCTGGCGGGCCGTACCGCACGTCTGCGTCAGAGGGTGTGGACAAGACGCACGACGGTGATCCGCGTACCAAGTGGTGCATCGAGGAGCCCCCCTCAAAGGTGCAGTGGCAGATCGAGCTCCCCGAGGCCGTCGCTGTCGGGGCCTACAGTCTCACGAGCGCGAACGACGTGCCGCAACGCGACCCGCAGGCGTGGACGCTCTCCGGCTCCAAGGACGGCGTCACCTGGACCACGCTGGACCGCCGCTCCCTCGCAACGCCGTTCGAGAGCCGACTCCAGAAGAAGGAGTTCACCTGCTCCAACACCGCGGCCTACCGCCACTACCGGTTCGACTTCGTCCCCAAGGCGGGGGTGAGCCACTTCCAGGTGAGCGAGATCGGTCTGTCCGGCGTCGACCTCGGCGGGCGTGGTCTGATCTACCTGTCGTCACCGAGCGGCCACTCCGAGGGATCCGGCGGCGGTAGCCGGGCCACGGACATCTCGCGATCGGTGGACGGCGATCCGGCCACCGTCTGGCGGGTCGACGCCGCCGCGTCGCCGGTCGTCTGGCAGGCCGATCTTCCCCGCAAGAACGTCGTGACCTCGTACACGCTGACGGCGGCCCCCGACCGTCCGCAGGACGACCCCGGGCGGTGGGTGCTCGAGGCGTCGCAGGACGAATCCCTCTGGGTGACCCTCGACACGCAGAACTCCGGGGCCCCCTTCGCCGACCGCGGCGAGTCACGGACCTTTCGGCTCACCAACAGCACGGCCTACCGCTCCTACCGGCTCACCCTGACGCCCGGAGCGTCCGCCACCGGCTTCCAGATCGCACAGATCGCTCTGGAGGGGCAGGGGTTCGACACGCGGAAGCAGCGCGCGGTCGTCGACTACCAGCGCGCGCTCGACTTCGTCGACGGTGTCCACGTCACCCGCTTCGGCTCGCCCGGGCGGCGCGTGGTGCGGGAGGCCTTCGCAAGCCGGTCCGCCGACGTCATGATCTTCCGGTACACGTCGGACAGCGCTCAGGGTCTCTCCGGAGCCATCTCCCTGGCGTCCGCACAAGAAGGATCCCCCACGACGGCCAACGCCGACGCCCGACGGCTCGCATTCCGCGGTGTCATGGGCAACGGACTCAAGCATGCGTGCACCGTCGAGGCGGTGCACACCGACGGCGACTTCCGCACCGACGGGCCGGTGCTCCGCTTCAGCGGTTGTACGACCCTCACCCTGCTCCTCGACGCTCGCACCGACTACAAGCTCGATGCGGCCGCCGGGTGGCGCGGAGCCGACCCGGGACCGCTCGTCGCCAAAACGCTCGCCGAGGTGGCCGCCCGTCCCTACGACGACCTCCGCGACGAGCACACCGCCGAGATGCGCGCGGTCATGAACCGGGTCTCCGTGGACTGGGGGACATCGGAAGACGCCGTGGTCGCCCTGCCGAGCGACGCCCGGCTGGCACGATACTCGGCGGGCGGGCAGGACCCGTCCCTCGAGCAGACGATGTTCGGCTTCGGCCGGTACCTGCTCGTCAGTTCGTCTCGTCCGGACGGCCTGCCCGCCAACCTCCAGGGCCTGTGGAACGACAGCAACCAGCCGCCGTGGGCCTCGGACTACCACACCAACATCAACGTCCAGATGAACTACTGGGCAGCGGAGCCGACCAACCTGCCGGAGTGCCACAAGGCACTCATCGGATTCATCAAGCAGGTTGCGGTGCCCAGCCGGGCAGCGACCCGCAACGCCTTCGGCAAGGACACGCGGGGCTGGACCGCTCGCACCAGCCAGAGCATCTTCGGCGGCAACGCGTGGGAATGGAACACCGTCGCGAGCGCCTGGTACGCGCAGCACCTGTACGAGCACTGGGCGTTCACCCAGGACAAGCGCTACCTCCGCACCATCGCCTATCCGATGATCAAGGAGATCTGCGAGTTCTGGGAGGATCAGCTCAAGGAGCGCGAGGACGGGCTCCTCGTCGCGCCCGACGGCTGGTCCCCGGAGCACGGGCCGCGCGAGGACGGCGTCATGTACGACCAGCAGATCATCTGGGACCTGTTCCAGAACTACCTCGACTGCGAGGGTGCTCTCGACGCGGATCCCGTCTACCGGGCCAAGGTCGCCGACATGCAGGCGCGTCTCGCACCGAACAAGATCGGCCGATGGGGACAACTGCAGGAGTGGCAGGAAGACATCGACAGCCCCACCGACATCCATCGCCACACCTCACACCTCTTCGCGGTCTACCCGGGCCGCCAGATCACGCCGAAGACGCCCGAATTCGCGGCCGCCGCCCTCGTTTCCCTCAAGGCAAGGTGCGGCGAGAAGGACGGCGTCCCGTTCACCGCCGCCACAGTGTCGGGCGACAGCCGCCGCTCGTGGACCTGGCCGTGGCGCGCGGCACTCTTCGCCCGCCTCGGTGACGGACATCGCGCTCAGATCATGCTGCGCGGACTGCTGACCTACAACACGCTGCCCAACATGTTCTGTGTCCACCCGCCGTTCCAGATGGACGGCAACTTCGGCATCTCGGGCGCAGTGGCGGAGATGCTCCTGCAGAGCCACGACGGCGTCATCCACCTGCTACCGGCTCTGCCGGACGAATGGAAGGCCAAGGGCTCGTTCACCGGACTCCGCGCCCGTGGCGGCTACGAGGTCAGCTGTGAGTGGCGGGACGGGAAGGTCACGTCCTACAGGATCGTGGCCGACCGGGCGCGGACGCAGCGGAAGGTCGCCGTGCGGGTGAACGGCGTCGACACGAAGGCGAAGCCGGCCAAGCCCCGGCGGCGGCCCACGGCTCCCCGTCGCGTCGGTCCCCGGTATCGGTGGTGAGTTCGTGTCCGCGACGCGTGTGTTGCGGGGGACATTCTCGCAGCCGCGTACGTCCGACGAAGGGGCCGACAGGCCGCAGCTGTCGTCAGTGCGGTCGGCCGGACGCGGCTGTCATCGCTACCGGAAGTCCGGCTCTTCGCCCGACGTGAGCAGCAGCCGTACCGATTGGGGACCGAGCCGGTGGGCGGGCAGAACGCCGGCGCCGGTCGTACCGTTCTCCTCAAGGCGCCACCGCAACGTGAAACCGGTCAGGTCCAGGACCTCGTGCCGATTGACGGCGTCACTCTTCCATTCGACTCGCACCGGCGCGAACACAGCCCGTACGTCGGCCAGTGCGGGCGAGGGCGTTCGTTCGGGCAGCAGCAGCCCGTCGGCGATGAAGTTGCCGTCGTGCAGTTCCTCCCCGAAGTCTCCTCAGTGGCTCTACGGACCGGGGGTACGCCTCGAAGGGCCCGGCTACCACGTCGGCATGCCCGCCGCGACCACGCCCAGGACGATGTCGCGTACGTCGTCAGTCATGGGCGCGCATGCTGGCGGGCGTCGGCGTACCGGTGTTCGACGGGCCGCCGCGCATCCGCCCACGTGGCGGCCCTGATACTCCTGACGCGACCATGACGATCAACTAAGCTGCCCGAACGGCCTTTCCCTGGAGGTGCGGATGCGTCGCCCTGTAGCACGGAATCTGACGGTCCTGGCGGTCTCGGCCGCCGTGGTGTCGGTGGGGGCCGCGGCGCCGCCCACGCCCCACGGCAGCCCCGGCGCCCCGAAGACCCCGGTCGCCGTCGGGTACGGAGGCGCGGTCGCCAGCGTCGACCCGGACGCCTCCGCCGCCGGCATCGAGGTGCTGCGCAAGGGCGGCAACGCCGTCGACGCCGCCGTGGCCACCGCGGCCGCGCTCGGCGTCACCGAGCCCTACTCCGCCGGCGTCGGCGGCGGCGGGTACTTCGTCTACTACGACGCCAAGTCCCGCACGGTGCGGACCATCGACGGCCGCGAGACCGCGCCGCTGACCGCCGACGAGACCCTCTTCACGGAGAACGGCAAGCCGATCGCCTTCGCCGACGCCGTCAGCAGCGGCCTCGCCGTCGGCACCCCCGGCACGCCCGTCACCTGGCAGAGCGCCCTCGACAAGTGGGGCAGCCGGAAGCTCGCCTCCGTGCTCAGGCCCGCCGAGCGCCTGGCCCGGCACGGCTTCACCGTCGACGACACCTTCCGCTCCCAGACCGCCGCCAACGAACAGCGGTTCCGCTACTTCCCGGACACCGCGGAGCTGTTCCTGCCCGGCGGGCAACTCCCCGTCGTAGGCTCCACGTTCAAGAACCCGGACCTGGCCCGCACCTACAAGGAGCTGGGCCGTGAGGGCGTCGACGCGATCTACCACGGCGAGCTGGGCGAGGACATCGTCGACACCGTCAACGAGCCGCCCGTCGACCCGGACTCCGGCTGGAACGCCCGCCCCGGCGACCTGTCCGCCAAGGACCTCGCCGCCTACGAGGCCAAGTTCCAGGCGCCCACCCGAACCTCGTACCGCGGTCTGAACGTGTACTCCATCGCGCCCTCCTCCTCCGGCGGCACCACGGTCGGCGAGGCCCTGAACATCCTGGAGCGCACCGACCTCTCCGAGGCGAGCAAGGCCCGCTACCTGCACCGCTTCATCGAGGCCAGCCGCATCTCCTTCGCCGACCGCGGCCGCTGGGTCGGCGACCCCGCCTTCGAGGACGTACCGACGAAGGAACTGCTCTCGCAGCGGTACGCCGACTCGCGCGCATGCCTGATCAAGGACGACGCGGCGCTCACCAGCCCCCTCGCGCCCGGCGACCCCAGGCACCCGGCCGCCTGCGCGGGCGGCGGCAAGGCCGCACCGACCACGTACGAGGGCGAGAACACCACGCACCTGACCGTGGCCGACAAGTGGGGGAACGTCGTCGCCTACACGCTCACCATCGAGCAGACCGGCGGCAGCGGCATCACCGTGCCCGGCCGCGGCTTCCTGCTCAACAACGAGCTGACGGACTTCTCCTTCGCCCCGGCGAACCCGGCCGTCCACGACCCGAACCTGCCCGGCCCCGGCAAGCGCCCGCGGTCCTCGATCGCCCCGACCATCGTCCTGGACCGGCACCACAAGCCGGTCGTCGCGGTCGGGTCGCCCGGCGGGGCCACCATCATCACCACCGTGCTCCAGACGCTCACCGGCTTCATCGACCGCGGTCTGCCCCTGGTGGACGCGATCGCCGCCCCGCGCGCCAGCCAGCGCAACGCCGCCCGGACCGAACTCGAACCCGGCCTCTACGACAGCGGGTTGCGGGGGCGGCTGGAGGCGCTCGGGCACTCCTTCAAGGAGAACCCGGAGATCGGCGCCGCGACCGGCGTGCAGCGGCTGCCGGGCGGCAAGTGGCTGGCCGCCGCCGAGAAGGAGCGACGCGGCGGCGGCTCGGCGATGGTGGTGTGGCCCACGCGGCAGCGGTAGCGGTAGCGGTAGCGGCAGCGCGGATCACAGTTCGGGGACGGGCCGCTGCGGCGTCCGGAACGCCAGCCGCCCGTCCTCGACGTCGACCGTCACCCGGCCGCCCTCCGCGACCCGGCCGTCGAGCAGCAGCCGGGACAGCTCGTTGTCGACCTCGCGCTGGATGGTGCGGCGCAGCGGACGGGCGCCGTACTCGGGCTGGTAGCCGCGCTCGGCCAGCCAGTCCACCGCCGCGTCGGTGAAGTCGACGGTGATGCCCTGCGCGCGCACCATGCGGCGGGTCTGCTCCAGGAGCAGGCTGGTGATCTGCCGCAGCTGATCCCCGCTGAGCTGCCGGAAGACCACGATCTCGTCGACGCGGTTCAGGAACTCGGGCCGGAAGTGCTCGCGCAGCGGACGCAGCACCTGCTCGCGCCGCGCCTCCTCGTCCGCCTCCGCGCCGCCGGAGCCGAAGCCGATGCCGGCGCCCCGCCGGGTGATCACGTCGGAGCCCAGGTTGCTGGTCATCACGACGACCGCGTTGGTGAAGTCCACGGTCCTGCCCTGCGAGTCGGTCAGCCGGCCGTCGTCCAGGACCTGGAGCAGGATGTTGAAGACGTCGGGGTGCGCCTTCTCCACCTCGTCCAGCAGGAGCAGCGAGTACGGGTGCCGGCGCACCACCTCGGTGAGCTGGCCGGCCTCCTCGTGCCCGACGTAGCCGGGCGGGGCGCCCACCAGGCGGCTGACCGTGTGGCGTTCCTGGTACTCGCTCATGTCGAGGCGGACCATCCGGTCCTCGCTGCCGAACAGCGCCTCGGCCAGCGCCCGGGCCAGCTCCGTCTTGCCGACACCGGTCGGACCGAGGAAGAGGAAGCTGCCGATCGGCCGGTCGGGGCTGGAGAGACCGGCGCGCGAGCGCAGCACGGCGTCGGAGACGACCCGCACCGCCTCCTCCTGGCCGACCACGCGTTCGTGCAGGTGGGACTCCAGACCCAGCAGACGGTCCTTCTCCTCCTGGGTGAGGCTGCTGACCGGGATGCCGGTCTGCCGGGACACCACCTCGGCGATGGACTCGGTGCCGACGACCAGGTTCAGCCCCTCGTCGGCCTCGCCGCCGCCGTCGGCCTCGGTGATCCGCTGCTTCAGCTCGCCGATCCGGTCGCGCAACTGGGTCGCCTGCTCGTACTGCTCGTCCGCGACCGCCTGGTCCTTGTCCCGGATCAGCTGGTCGACCTCGCGCTCCATGGTCCGTACGTCCGTGCCCTTGGTGCGCGACTGGAGCCGGACGCGGGCGCCGGCCTGGTCGATCAGGTCGATGGCCTTGTCCGGCAGCCGGCGGTCGGTGAGGTAGCGGTCGGACATCTGCACGGCCGCCACCAGCGCCTCGTCCGTGTAGCGGACCTGGTGGTGGGCCTCGTAGCGGTCCCGCAGGCCGCGCAGGATCTCGATGGCGTCCGCGGGGGTGGGCTCGGGCACCAGGATCGGCTGGAAGCGGCGGGCCAGGGCCGCGTCCTTCTCGATCCTGCGGTACTCCTCCAGCGTGGTGGCGCCCACGACGTGCAGCTCACCCCGGGCCAGCGCCGGCTTGAGGATGTTCCCGGCGTCCATCGAACCGCCCTCGCCGCCACCGCCGGCGCCGACGACCGTGTGCAGTTCGTCGATGAAGATGATCAGCTGGTCCGAGTGTGCGCGGATCTCGCCCACGATGTTGTTCATCCGCTCCTCGAAGTCGCCCCGGTAGCGGGTGCCGGCGACCACGCCGGTCAGGTCCAGGGCGACCACCCGGCGGCCGAGCAGTACGTCGGGCACGTCGGCGTCGGTGATGCGCTGCGCCAGCCCCTCCACGACGGCGGTCTTGCCGACGCCCGCGTCACCGATCAGCACCGGGTTGTTCTTGCCGCGGCGGGAGAGCACCTCGACGGTCTGCTCGATCTCGTCCTCGCGCCCGATCACCGGGTCGATCCGGCCCTGCTGGGCCAGGTCGGTGAGGTCGCGGCCGTACTTGTCCAGCGTCGGCGTGTTCGTGGCCCGCGCGCTCTCGGGGCGTGCCTTGGCGGCGTCCGGCGCCTCCGTGGGCAGGCCCGAGGGCGCGAACCGGGCCGCGTTCAGGATGTGCCCGGCGGCCGAGTCCGGGTTGGCGGCCAGGGCGCTGAGCACGTGCTCCGGGCCGATGTACCCGGTGCCGGTCGACCGGGCCAGTTCGTGCGCGTCCAGCAGCGCCCGCTTGACGGCCGGGGTCAGCGAGAGCGACGTCGGCGGCGGGGCCTCGCCCGGGGCGTGCTGCGCCGGGCCGGTCCGCTCGTCGATCTGCGAGGCCAGCGAGTCGGGGTCGGCGCCGGCCCGGCTGAGCAGGCCCCGGGTCGGTTCGGTGGCGAGCGCGGCCCGCAGCAGGTGCTCCGTGTCCAGGTCCCGGCTGCCGTGCTCGGCGGCGTACTGGGCGGCGCCGCGCACCAGTTCCCGGGCGGGCTGGCTGAGCAGCCGGCCGATGTCGATCTGCCTGGGCTTCGGCCCGCCGAAGAAGCGTGCCAGGAATTCCGCGAACGGGTCGCCCTCCGGGCCCATGAAGCCGCTGGTCATCGTCTCCGGTCCTCCGCTGCTTCGCTGATCGGCGTACCGGGGCCGGGTGACCCGGTCGGCGTGCGCTCATGCCCAACATGACACGTTCTGTGCCGGTGGGCATGTCCGCGAGGCGGGCGGACCCGGGGGCACGACCTAGCGGGCCCGGGTCTGGACCTGGAGGCCGTCCCGTGAGGTCAGGACGCGCGGGCCGCTGTCCGTGATCGCCACCGTGTGCTCCACGTGCGCCGCGCGCGAGCCGTCGTTGGTGCGCAGGGTCCAGCCGTCGGCGGCCGCGTGGTAGTCGTCCCGGCCGCCGGCGATCAGCATCGGTTCGATGGCGATGACCATGCCGTGGCGCAGCGGGAGCCCGCGTCCCGGCCGGCCCTCGTTGGGCACGCCCGGGTCCTCGTGCATCTGCCGGCCGATGCCGTGGCCGCCGAAGTCGTCCATGATCCCGTAGCCGGCCGCCCGGCACACCGTGCCGATCGCGTGCGAGATGTCGCCGATGTGACTGCCGACGACGGCCGCGTCGATGCCCGCGGCGAGGGCCCGCTCCGCGGTCTCGACCAGGGTGACGTCCGCCGCGCGCGGGGTGCCGACGACGAAGCTGATCGCCGAGTCGCCGGCCCAGCCGCCCAGCGTCGCCCCGCAGTCGAGTGAGACGAGGTCGCCGTCGCGCAGCCGGTAGCCGTCCGGGATGCCGTGCACGATCGCGTCGTTGACCGACGCGCACAGGACGGCCGGGAAAGGGGTCGGCGCGAAGGAGGGCCGGTAGCCGAGGAACGGCGAGCCGGCCCCCGCGTCCTTCAGTACCGCGTGCGCCACCTCGTCCAGCTCCAGCAGGGAGACGCCCACGTCGGCGGTGTTCCGGGCGGCGGTCAGGGCGCGCGCGACGACCCGGCCGGCCGTGTGCATCGCGTCGATCGATGTGTCTGTCTTGAGCTCCACCATGCCAATTACTATACCGGTATTTGAATTGGGTCCGGTACGGGAATCCGGTATTACAATGACGGTATGGTGCGCACCCCACTGACCCCCGAAGAGCACGAGCGCGGCGAGCGGCTCGGCCGGCTGCTGCGTGAGGCCCGCGGCGAGCGGAGCATGACGGAGGTCGCCGCCGAGGCCGGCATCTCCGCCGAGACGCTGCGCAAGATCGAGACCGGCCGCGCGCCGACCCCGGCGTTCTTCACGGTGGCCGCGCTGGCCCGCGCGCTCGGGCTGTCCATGGACGAACTGGCCGGGCTGTGTGTCCTCGCCGGGGTGTGAGGGTGCGGTGACGCCCCTTCCCGAAAACTCCCTGTAGCGGCGCCGTAACACGGCTGGTGTTCCCTACGTGACCGGACGGACCGGAGTCCTCCGGTCGGGCGGGAGTCGAACCATGGCCGTGGAACAACTGCCGGGTCGGGTCGGGGACTTCACCCGGTACCTGACCGGACTGCTGACGCGTCTGGACCAGGGCGCCGGCTGGTGCGGGGTGTTCTGGCAGCGCGATCCCGAGGGCATGCGGGCCTGTCTCGACGGGCGTGAGGTCCCGCCCTGGGACGTGGTGGAGGCGCTGCTCCAGGACCTCGCCGGCCGGTACGGCACCCCGGCCGCCGCGGCCGAGACGGAACCGGCCCGCGCCCTGCACGCCGCCGCGCTCACCGCGTACGACTCCCTGCCGGGAGCGCGCGACGCCCTGGGCGACCGGCTCGACGTCATGCTCCGCGAGCAGCGGTACGCGGCGGAACGCGAGGTCCGGCTGACCCGGACGCTGTCCCGCCCCGACACCACCCCGGAGGCGGCCGGCCCCCTCCGCCTCGACCTAGCCTGGGCCCGCGACGACCACACCCGGGCAACAGCCCGCTGCGCCGAGATCCGCGCCCGCCTGACAGCACTGGATGCCGTCCGGCGGGGGAGCGGGGGTGTCCGGGCGGACGGAGCAGCGACGGCCCCGGCGCCCGAACCCACGCCCGGGACGCCTGGAGACGGTGCTCCCACGCATACCGCGCGGCCCGAGGATCCGGCCTCCGTCTTTGGCGTGTCCGCGCGCGGGGGTGTGTCGGGGAGTCCGGGGGGTGGCGCTCCCGTGTACCGCTCCGCGCGCGCCGAGCCGCGCGAGGATCCCGCCCCCGCCTTCGGCGCGTCCGCGCCCGATCGCGTGTCCCGGACGCCCGGGGGCGTGTCCCGGACGTCGAGGGACGCCGCTCCCGCGTACCGCTCCGCGCGCACCGCGCCGCCGGAGGACCCCGCACCCCCTCCCGCCGCACCCGCGCCCACCGCGCCGCCCGAGAACCCCGCACCCCCTCCCGCCGCACCCGCGCCCACCGCGTCGCCCCAGAACCCCGTCCCCACCCCCGTCGCATCCCCGCCTCCCACCCCCAAACAGCGCAAACGCCGCCGCGGCGGTGCCCGTTTCGCCGGTGTCGTCGAAGCGGACGTGAGCCCGGTCGCCGCCGTGGCCGATCAGGTGCCGGTTCCGCCAGCACCGGGTGGACGTACGCCGCGCGGAGCGCGTTTCGCGGGGGCCGCCGACGACCCCGGGGAGTGGGCGTCCCCGCGGCCGGAGGTGCCGGTGCCGGGGGAGGAGGATCGGGGCGCCGTCGATGCGGTCGTCGAGGGGCTGGCGTGGCTGCGGGCCGAAGGGATGAGCGGGGAGGCGCATGCCCTGTTGGCCGAGGCGGCTCTCGGGCCCGCCACCCGCTTCCCGCTGCTCGCCGCGGGGCTCGAACGGGCCGGGCTCGGCGCCGACTGGACCACCCTGCTGTGGGAGACCGCCTCGCTGCCCGCCGGCCCCCTGGTCGCCG
Organism: Streptomyces sp. NPDC058534; assembly: GCF_042717365.1. Taxonomy (NCBI): domain Bacteria; kingdom Bacillati; phylum Actinomycetota; class Actinomycetes; order Kitasatosporales; family Streptomycetaceae; genus Streptomyces; species Streptomyces sp. NPDC058534. The sequence goes on along the minus strand of NZ_JBHXNW010000022.1, from coordinate 33,260 downwards.
CCGCCGACGCGCTGGCCCTCGCCGGGCGCACGGCCGACGCCGAGCGGGTGCTGCGGCAGGGCGTCGTACGCCCCCCGGACGAGATCGGCGCAGCCGTTCTGGGCCTGGTCGCCGAGGGCCGGCACCGAGAGGCCCGCGCGCTCCTCGACGCCTGCGTCCGCTCCCGCACCCCCGAGGACGCCGCCCGCAGTGCCGGACCGGAACCGGAGACGCTCGTGCCGCTGCTGCTGGAAGCGGCGCACAACGTCTCCCAGCAACGCCACTGGGACCTCGTCCACGCCCTGCGCGTCGCCGGGTTCACCGCGTGAAATCCGCCCCCTGACCCCACCGCCCCCACCACTCACCCACAGGAGTGCGAAAAGCGATCGACACCGCGCCTTGGCGACGATGGTCTTGGCAAGCCCGTCCGGCCAGGCTTACGTTCGTCCCTCTAGCGCCCGCTCTACGGGCGTAGAGGCTCTGACGTCGTGTCGAAGGAGCAGCTCATGGCCAACGTCGTACGTGCCGCTCTCGTCCAGGCCACCTGGACCGGCGACACCGAGTCCATGGTGGCGAAACACGAGGAGCACGCCCGCGAGGCGGCCCGGCAGGGAGCCAAGGTCATCGGCTTCCAGGAAGTCTTCAACGCCCCCTATTTCTGCCAGGTCCAGGACCCCGAGCACTACCGCTGGGCCGAGCCCGTGCCCGACGGCCCGACCACCCGTCGTATGCAGGTGCTCGCCCGCGAGACCGGCATGGTGATCGTCGTCCCCGTCTTCGAGGTCGAACAGTCCGGCTTCTACTACAACACCGCCGCCGTGATCGACGCCGATGGCACCGTCCTCGGAACGTACCGCAAGCATCACATCCCGCAGGTCAAGGGCTTCTGGGAGAAGTTCTACTTCCGGCCCGGCAACCTCGGCTGGCCGGTCTTCGACACCGCTGTCGGCAAGGTCGGGGTCTACATCTGCTACGACCGGCACTTCCCGGAGGGCTGGCGCCAACTCGGCCTCGGCGGCGCCCAGCTCGTCTACAACCCCTCCGCCACCCACCGCGGACTCTCCGCCCACCTGTGGCAGCTCGAACAGCCCGCGGCGGCCGTCGCCAACGAGTACTTCATCGCCGCCATCAACCGGGTCGGACAGGAGGAGTACGGGGACAACGACTTCTACGGGACGTCGTACTTCGTCGACCCGCGCGGGCAGTTCGTCGGCGAGCGCGCCAGCGACACCAAGGAGGAACTCGTCGTCCGCGACCTGGACTTCGACCTCATCGACGAGGTGCGGCAGCAGTGGGCCTTCTACCGCGACCGCCGCCCCGACGCCTACGAAGGGCTGGTGCGGCCGTGACCAAGGACCTGTTCGGCCGCCACCGCGCCGTCCTGCCCGACTGGCTCGCCCTGTACTACGAGGACCCGCTGGAGATCACGCACGGCGAGGGCCGGCACGTCTGGGACGCCGCCGGCAACAAGTACCTCGACTTCTTCGGCGGCATCCTCACCACGATGACCGCGCACGCCCTGCCCGAGGTGACCAAGGCGGTGAGCGAGCAGGCCGGGCGGATCATCCACTCCTCGACCCTCTACCTCAACCGGCCGATGGTCGAACTCGCCGAGCGCGTCGCCCACGTGTCCGGCATCCCGGACGCCCGCGTCTTCTTCACCACCTCCGGCACCGAGGCCAACGACACCGCCCTGCTGCTCGCCACCGCGTACCGGCGCAGCAACACCATCCTGGCGATGCGCAACAGCTACCACGGCCGCTCCTTCAGCGCCGTCGGCATCACCGGCAACCGCGGCTGGTCCCCGACCTCGCTGTCCCCGCTCCAGACGCTCTACGTCCACGGCGGCGTCCGCACCCGCGGCCCCTACGCGCACCTGGACGACCGCGACTTCATCGCGGCCTGCGTCGAAGACCTCACGGACCTTCTCGGCCACACCCGCGCCCCCGCCGCGCTGATCGCCGAGCCGATCCAGGGTGTCGGCGGCTTCACCTCCCCGCCGGACGGCCTGTACGCGGCCTTCCGCGAGGTGCTGCACGAGCGGGACATCCTCTGGATCGCCGACGAGGTGCAGACCGGCTGGGGCCGCACCGGCGACCACTTCTGGGGCTGGCAGGCCCACGCGCAGAGCGGTCCGCCGGACATCGTCACCTTCGCCAAGGGCATCGGCAACGGCATGTCCGTCGGCGGCGTCATCGCCCGCGCCGAGATCATGAACTGCCTGGACGCCAACAGCATCTCCACCTTCGGCGGCACCCAGGTCACCATGGCGGCCGGCCTCGCCAACCTCGCGTACCTGCTGGAGCACGACCTCCAGGGCAACGCCCGGCGCGTCGGCGGACTGCTCCTCGAACGGCTGCGGGCCGTCGCCGCCCAGGTGCCGCACGTACGGGAGGTCCGCGGGCGCGGGCTGATGCTGGGCATCGAGCTGACCCGGCCCGGCACCGACGAGGCGGCGCCCGAGGCGGCGGCCACCGTGCTGGAGGAGGCCCGCGCGGGCGGGCTGCTCATCGGCAAGGGCGGCGGCCACAACACCAGCGCCCTGCGCGTCGCACCGCCGATGACCCTCACCGTCGCGGAGGCCGAGGAGGGCGCGGCGATCCTCGAACGCGCCCTGCGGAGCATCTGACAGCAGCGTCCCGAGCAGAGGAACCGCCGCCATGACCTCCATCCCGGACACCCCGGACACCCCGGACACCCCGGACGCCCCGGACGCCTCGGCCACCCTGGAGCAGCAGCCGTGGGAACCCGCCCTGTCGGTCCGCCAGGTCCTCGGCCTGGAACGGGTGCTGGCCGGACAGCCCGAGGTGGTGGCCGGCGCGCACCGGCTCGACCGGCCGGTGCGCTGGGTGCACGTGGCCGAGGCCGCCGACGTCGGCGTGATGCTCACCGGCGGCGAGATGGTCCTCACCACCGGTGTGCTGCTCGCCGGTGACGAGGACAAGCAGGGCGAGTACATCCGCTCCCTGGACCGCGCGGAGGCGGCGGCCGTCGTGCTCGGCCTCGGCCGCGCCTTCCCCGCCCCGCCGGACGTGATGCGGCGGGCGGCCGAGCGGTGCGGGCTGCCCATGGTCGTCCTGCACCGGCCGTTCCCCTTCGCCGAGCTGACCGAGGAGGTGCAGTCCCGGCTGCTGCGGCGCAAGTTCGCCGCCGTCAGCCTCTCCGAGGCCGTACGCACCGAACTGACCGGCCTGATCACCGCGGGAGCCCCGGTGCAACGCCTGCTCGACGAGGTGGCCCGGCACGGGGGCTGCCCGGTCGTCGTCACCAATCTTGCCCACCGCGTCCTCGCCACGGCGGGGGAGCGGCCGGCGGTCGACGACGTGCTCCGGGACTGGGAGCGCATCGCCCGCCAGGCCGGGGCCGGCACCGCCGACGGCTGGATCCGCGCCGACCTGACCTGCCGGGGGGAGCGGTGGGGCCGGCTGGTGCTGTGCGGCTACCGGGGCGACCGGGCCGCCGGACGGCTGCTGGCCGAGCGCGCCGCCGAGGCTCTCGTCCTGCACCGCATGCTCGGCGGCGACGGGACGCACACCGGCGGCCCCGGCGGCTCCTGGGACTCCTGGGAGGAGCAGTCCGCCCGGAGTCTGCTCACCGACCTGGTCAGCGGCGCCGTACCGGCGCGGCAGCTGCTGCCCCGGGCTCGCGCCGCCGGACTGCCGGTCAACCGCAGGGTCTTCGTCCCGCTCGTCGTCCGCGAGCGGGACACCGCCCGCCTTGACCGGGTGCTGCGGCTGCTGGGCCTGTCCGGGATCGCCGCCGGGCTCGCCGACGACCGGGTCGCCGTCCTGCTCAGCCTCGCCCCCGATCAGGACGCCAAGGCGCTGACGGCCCACTTCGCGGCCCGGCTGCGGTCGGAACCGGACGCCGCGCACACCGTCGTCGCGGCGGCCGACGCCCGCACCGACTGGGCCGACGTCCCCGCCGGCCTGCGCGAGGCCCAGCACGTCGCCGACGCCGTGGCCGACTCCCCGGCCGCCCTCGACCTGCCGCCCGTGGTGCGCCTGCGCGACGTCCACCTGCGCGGACTGGTCCGGCTGCTGCGCGACGACCCGCACGTCCAGTCCTTCGCCGAGCGGGAACTGAACGGACTGCTGCGGAGCCCCGACGAGGACCTGCTGTCCGTGCTGCGCACCTACCTCGCCACCGGCCGCAACAAGTCCCGCACCGCCCAGCTCCACCACGTCTCCCGGCCCGCCCTCTACCGCCGGCTTGAGGCGATACAGGGCCGCCTCGGCGTCGACCTCGACGACTTCGAACAGGCCGCCTCCGTCCACATCGCGCTCCTCGCCCACGACGCACAACAGGGGTGACACCGTGCAATGCCCGTCCCCCGCAGACGTGACACCGTGCCACTCAAAACCGGCCGTCCGCGCTCCCTAGGCTCGCCCCACACCGAGCGTCACACCCAGCGCCACACCCAGCGCCACACCGAGCGAGTGGAGGCCGAAGATGAGCCGAGTGATCCGTGCCGCGCTCTTCCAGACCGCCTGGACGGGCGACAAGGAATCGATGATCCAGGTCCACGAGCAGGCGGTCCGCGACGCCGCCGCGCAAGGGGCCCAAGTCCTCTGCTTCCAGGAGCTGTTCTACGGGCCGTACTTCTGCCAGGTCCAGGACCCCGAGTTCTACGCCTACGCCGAGCGCATCCCCGACGGCCCGATCGTCGAGCGCTTCCAGCGCCTGGCCCGCGAACACGGCATCGTCCTGGTCCTGCCGATGTACGAGGAGGAGCAGCCCGGCGTCCTCTACAACACCGCCGCCGTGCTCGACGCCGACGGCTCCTACCTCGGCAAGTACCGCAAGACCCACATCCCGCAGGTGCGGGGCTTCTGGGAGAAGTTCTACTTCCGCCCCGGCAACTCCGGCTGGCCGGTCTTCGACACCGCCGTCGGCAAGGTCGGCGTGTACATCTGCTACGACCGGCACTTCCCGGAGGGCTGGCGGGCACTGGGCCTTCAGGGCGCCGAGGTCGTCTTCAACCCGTCGGCCACCTCGCGCGGCCTCTCCGGCTACCTGTGGCAGCTGGAGCAGCCGGCGGCGGCCGTCGCCAACGAGTACTTCGTCGGCGCCATCAACCGCGTCGGCGTCGAGGAGTACGGCGACAACGACTTCTACGGCACCTCCTACTTCGTCGACCCCGAGGCCCAGTTCGTCGGCGAGGTCGCGAGCGACAAGGAGACCGAACTCGTCGTCCGCGACCTCGACATGGGCAAGCTGCGCGAGGTCCGCGACCGCTGGCAGTTCTACCGGGACCGGGCTCCGGGCGCGTACTCCCCGCTGACCGCGCCCTGACCGACCGGGCCCTGACCGCCCCTGACAGGAGGGAACAGCATGAGCAGCCGTACCGTCATCCGCGGCGGCCTCGTCATCACCGCGTCCGACGAGATCCACGCCGACGTCCTGATCGAGGACGGCCGGGTCGCCGCCCTCGCCGCGACCGGCACCCCGGCCGCCGAGGCGTTCACGGCCGAGCGAAGCGAGATGGGGGCACCCCCGCCCGAAGGGTGGGGGAGGGTCATCGACGCCACCGGCAAGTACGTCATCCCGGGCGGCGTCGACGGGCACACCCACATGGAGATGCCCTTCGGCGGCACCTACGCGGCCGACACCTTCGAGACCGGCACCAGGGCCGCCGCCTGGGGCGGTACGACCACCATCGTCGACTTCGCCATCCAGAGCGTCGGCCACTCCCTGCGCGAGGGTCTCGACGCCTGGCACGCCAAGGCCGAGGGCAACTGCGCGATCGACTACGGCTTCCACATGATCGTCTCCGACGTGAACCAGGAGACGCTCAAGGAGATGGACCTGCTGGTCGAGGAGGGGGTGACCTCCTTCAAGCAGTTCATGGCCTACCCCGGCGTCTTCTACTCCGACGACGGCCAGATCCTGCGGGCCATGCAGCGCGCCGCCGGGAACGGCGGGCTGATCATGATGCACGCCGAGAACGGCATCGCGATCGACGTCCTGGTCGAACAGGCCCTCGCCCGCGGCGAGACCGACCCGCGCTTCCACGGCGAGGTCCGCAAGGCCCTCCTGGAGGCCGAGGCCACCCACCGCGCCATCAAGCTCGCCCAGGTCGCCGGCGCGCCCCTCTACGTCGTGCACGTCTCCGCCACCGAGGCGGTCGCCGAGCTGACCCGCGCCCGCGACGAGGGCCTGAACGTCTTCGGCGAGACCTGCCCGCAGTACCTGTTCCTGTCCACCGACAACCTCGCCGAACCCGACTTCGAAGGCGCCAAGTACGTGTGCAGCACCCCGCTGCGCCCGCGCGAGCACCAGGCGGCGCTGTGGCGGGGCCTCAGGACCAACGACCTCCAAGTGGTGTCGACCGACCACTGCCCCTTCTGCTTCAGCGGACAGAAGGAGCTGGGCCGCGGCGACTTCTCCAAGATCCCCAACGGGATGCCGGGCGTCGAGAACCGCATGGACCTGCTCCACCAGGCCGTCGTCGACGGGCACATCACCCGCCGCCGCTGGATCGAGATCGCCTGCGCCACCCCGGCCCGCATGTTCGGCCTCTACCCGAAGAAGGGCACCATCGCGCCCGGCGCCGACGCCGACATCGTCATCTACGACCCGCACGCCGAGCAGGTCATCTCCGCCGAGACGCATCACATGAACGTCGACTACTCGGCGTACGAGGGCAGGCGCGTCACCGGCCGCGTGGAGACCGTGCTCTCGCGCGGCGAACCGGTCGTCACCGAGCGGGAGTACACCGGACGCAAGGGCCACGGCGCCTACCTCCCGCGCTCCGCCTGTCAGTACCTCAGCTAGGAGCCCAGCCCATGGACTTCGGACTCGTCCTGCAGACCGACCCGCCGGCCTCCCGCGTCGTCAGCCTGATGCAGCGGGCCGAGCGCAACGGCTTCAGCCACGGCTGGACCTTCGACTCCGCCGTGCTCTGGCAGGAGCCGTTCGTCATCTACAGCCAGATCCTGGCCAACACCACGCGCCTCAAGGTCGGCCCGATGGTCACCAACCCGGGCACCCGCACCTGGGAGGTGACCGCCTCCACCTTCGCCACCCTCAACGACATGTTCGGCAACCGCACCGTCTGCGGCATCGGCCGCGGCGACTCCGCGATGCGCGTGGCCGGCCGCAAGCCCAACACCCTCGCCCGCATCAGCGAGGCCATGAAGGTCATCCGGGCGCTGGGCCGGGGTGAGGAGGCCGACCTCGGCGGCGGTACCGCCGTCCGCTTCCCCTGGATGCAGCCGGGCGCCGAAGTGCCCGTGTGGATGGCGGCGTACGGGCCGAAGGCCCTGAAGATGACAGGGGAGGAGGCCGACGGCTTCATCCTCCAGCTCGCCGACCTCTACCTGACCGAGTACATGGTCAAGGCCGTCAAGGACGCAGCCGCGGCCGCCGGACGGGACCCGTCCGAGGTGACGATCTGCGTCGCCGCCCCGGCCTATGTCACCGCAGACGACTCACCCGAGGCGCTCGCCCACGCGCGCGAGCAGTGCCGCTGGTTCGGCGGCATGGTCGGCAACCACGTGGCCGACCTCGTCAGCAAGTACGGCGAGCACTCCGCCGCCGTCCCCGACGAACTCACCGACTACATCAAGTCCCGCGAGGGCTACGACTACGCCCACCACGGGCGCAGCGGCAACCCGGACACCCAGTTCGTGCCGGACGAGATCGTCGACCGGTTCTGCCTGATCGGACCGCCCGAGAAGCACATCGAGAAGCTCCGGGCCCTGCGCGCGCTCGGCGTAGACCAGTTCGCCGTGTACGACATGCACGACGCACAGGAATCGACGATCGACGCGTACGGCGCGCAGATCATCCCGGCACTCCACCGCTGACCGGAACCCGTTCCGGAACCCGCTGCCGAAGGGTCCCGCCCATGACCGCGACCGTCCCGCCCATGCCGTCCGACGGCCCCATACCCGACCCGGCGGGACGCGTCGAGCTCCCGCCCGGCACCGTCCTCACCGACAACCGCTTCGTCAACGACGACCTGCTGCCCGTGCCGCTGGCCCGCCGCCGCTGGACGACGTACAACTTCACCGCCCTGTGGGTGGGGATGGCGCACAACATCCCCTCCTGGCTCCTCGCCTCCGGTCTCGTCGCGCTCGGCATGGACTGGAAACAGGCCGTGTTCACCATCGCGCTCGCCAACGTCATCGTGCTCGCGCCGATGTTGCTGACCGGGCACGCCGGGCCCAAGTACGGCATTCCGTTCCCGGTGCTGGCCCGTGCCTCGTTCGGGCTGCGCGGCGCCAACCTGCCGGCGCTGATCCGGGCCGGGGTGGCGTGCGCCTGGTTCGGCATCCAGACCTGGATCGGCGGCCAGGGGATCTTCGTACTGCTCGGCAAGCTGTTCGGCGGCTGGGCCGAGGCGTCGGAGATCGGCGGCCAGCCCTGGACGCTGTGGGTGTGCTTCGTCCTGTTCTGGGCCCTCGAACTGGCCATCATCTACCGGGGGATGGAGGCGCTGCGCCGGTTCGAGAACTGGGCCGCGCCGTTCGTCATCGTCGGCGCGCTGGTGCTGCTGGTCTGGATCGCGAACAAGGCCGGGGGCCTCGGGCCGCTGCTGGACCAGCCGTCGCGGCTCGGCTGGGGCGCCGACTTCTGGCCGGTGTTCTTCCCGTCCCTCATGGGCATGATCGCCTTCTGGTCGACCCTGAGTCTGAACATTCCCGACTTCACCCGCTTCGGCGCGGGGCAGCGCGCCCAGGTCTGGGGCCAGACGCTCGGACTGCCCACGACCATGACGCTGTTCGCGCTGCTGTCCGTGTTCGTCACCTCCGGCTCGCAGGCGGTGTACGGGGCCGCGGTGTGGGACCCGGTCGCGCTCGCCGCCCGGACCGACAACGTCTTCGGACTGCTCTTCGCCCTGGTGACGGTGCTCGTCGCCACCATCTCGGTGAACATCGCGGCGAACGTCGTCTCACCGGCGTACGACCTGGCGAACCTGGCGCCACGGCTGATCAACTTCCGCACCGGTGCGATGATCACGGGCGTCGTCGGCGTGCTGATCATGCCGTGGAAGCTCACCGAGACACCCGAGCTGTACATCTTCACCTGGCTCGGTCTGGTCGGCGGGCTGCTCGGCACCGTCGCCGGCATCCTCATCGCCGACTACTGGCTGATCCGCCGCACCGCGCTGGACCTGCCCGCCCTGTACACACCCCAGGGACGCTACTGGTACACCTCCGGCTGGAACCTGCGCGCCGTCGCCGCCTTCGTGGTCGGCGGGGTGCTAGCGGTGGGCGGCTCCCACTCGGCCCCGGGCAAGGGACCCTTCCCCGAGGACGGGCTGATCCCCTTCCTGAAGCCCCTCGCGGACTACGGCTGGGCGGTGGGGCTGGCGGCGTCGCTCGTCGTGTACGTCGGGCTGATGGCGGGCCGCAGGCGTGCGTGAGCGCCTGCGGCCGCGTTCGCCCGTCCCCGCTCGCCTATCGGGCCGTGCCGAAGTCCTGGGTCCAGTAGGAGCCGGGCTGCGCGAGGCCGACGCCGATCTCCTTGAACTCGCAGTTGAGGATGTTCTCCTTGTGGCCGGGGCTGGACATCCAGCCCGCCATCACCTTTTCGGGCGTTTCGTAGCCGTACGCGACGTTCTCGCCGTAGGTGCTCCAGTTGTAGCCGGCGTTCGTGATGCGGTCCTCCGGGGACGATCCGTCCGAGCCGGAGTGCGACATGGTGCCGGTGGCCGCCATGTCCTCGCTGTGTGCCTGCGCGGCCTTGGTCAGGGCGGCGTTCACCGTCACCGGGGAGCAACCGGCCTTGCCGCGCTCGGCGTTGACGAGTTCCACGACCTTGGCGACGTCACCGGAGGCCGGGGTGGTGGCCGCCGGGGTACTCGGTGCGGCGGGGGCCGAGGGGGTGGGCTTCGCGGCGGTGGGCTCGGAGGCACCGGCGGTGGGCTTGGAGGAGCCGGTGGACGGCTTGGGGTCAGCGGCGGACGGCTTGGAGGCGGGGGCCTTGGGGGTGGCCGTCGTCTGCGGCTTGTGCGGCTTGTGCGGCTTGTGCGGCTTGTGCGGCTTGTGCGACGGTCCGTCGCCTCGGTGCTTGGGCGCGTCCGGCTTCGAAGCGCTCTCGGTGGCGGTCGGCGCCGTGGACGGTGCCGCCGAGGGCTCACCGCCCTGCGGGCTGCTCCACCCCCGGTACCGGTCGGCGTCGCCCCACCTGTCCTTGGCCGCGACCGAGGCGGCGGTGGACCGCAGCTCCCGCTCCTCGTTGCCGGGCCAGTCGGAACAGGCCAGGGCGACGGAGGGTATGCCTATGGCCCCCACGACCAGTGCCGCGACGACCGGCCGCCGGTAGTGCTGCTTGTGGCGATGCTTTCCCATGCGTGACCTCACTCGGTGGCGACAACCTGAGGTTGGTCATTCTTGGGACGGGCCGGCACGGAGGGCAAAGGGTCTTTCTACTAGCGCGCTTAGTAGGGTTGCCCGGTACTTGCGGCAGACGGTCGGGCGTGCAGACCCCGCCTCCGGGCGCGGATGGTGGTATCTGCTGTCTCGTCAGAAGGCCGCCGCTCGCGAAGAAATGCAGACTCCCCCGTATGGCCTGGACCACCACCCCCACCGGCCTGTACTCCGCCCATGGCAAGCCGGACATAGTCCTATTTGTCGCGGAGACGGTGTCTACTAAGGTGCCCGCAGAGATCGGTAAGCGACGTGACGGATGTCACGGAACTATGCATTCCGGTTTGGCGTGCGGGTCAGTCCCGTGCGTCGGACAGGGCCGCCACCGCCTCCTTGGCCGCCTTGATGGCGCCCTTGTTGATGGTGTCCGAGGACGGCGCCTTCTTCGACTCGAAGTCACTGCCGTTGTACGTGATCATCACCAGGGCGTTGGACGCGCGGACCAGCACGGTGCCCTCGCGCGTCTGCTGCTTGTCCTCGGTGGTGAGGTTCACGACCGAGTACGCCCCCTCACCGAGCCCCGGGACGTCGCCGCCCCCGCTGCGGTCGGCGACCCGCTCCTTGTACGACTTCTGCGCCGCCTCGTCGGACGCCATCACCTCGAAGGAGACGTCGAGCCAGCGGTAGTCGTATCCCTTGAGCGCGTTCCACGAACAGGTGCGCCGCACGTCGGTGTCCGTCGAGGGGATCTCCTTGCCGGCCGCCTTGGCACCCGGCACCAGTGAGGTGACCGTCTTCTTGGCCAGGCTGCCGCACGGCGCGGGGGCGGCGGCGTACGTCTTCGTCGCGGCCTCCGTGGCCGGCGCGGAGGCGGACCGTTCGGCGGTGTCGGGCGGCGTCTTGTCCTTCGCGGCCGGTGAGGTGTCCGGCCCGGACGACAGCGCCCAGCCCGCCGTGGCGAGCACGGCGACCGGCGCCAGACGCGCGGTCAGGGCGAGCGGCAGGGGAAGAGAACGCACGGCGCACTTCTCGTGGGGGATGGTGCGGAGGGGCCCGCACGGCGGACGGGACGCCAGTCTCACACGACTCCCTGTGGGGCGGGAAGCCCGAACTCGGTGCGTGGCCGGGTGGTGACGCAGACGGACCGGGGGCGGGTCGCACGGGCACCCCGGGCGGCACGGCGCGCGTGCCCACGGCGGGCCCGGGCGCGCGACACCCGCTGGTGCCGCCAGGCCGAAGACGTGGCGATGCGCCGGAGGTTGGTGCGAGTGCCGCCGGGGCGGGCGCGGTGCGGGTCGTGGGTGGGTTGGCGCCGTGCCCCGGTGCCTGGTGCCGTGCCGGTTGCGGTCGTGTGGTCCGGTGCCGGCGGCGTATCCGTGAGGGATCGCTTCGGGGCACGGACGCCCCGGCGGGGGACCGGCCGCCCGGCACGGCACCCGCGTCAGGGGCGGACCGCGGTCACCAACCACACCCCGGCCCGCATGCGTACGCCCGTGGCCGTGGCGTACGGGCCCAGGGCCGCCTCCAGTTCGGCCAGGCGGCCCGCAGGGAGCGCGCCGCCCGGGTAGCGCGACAGCAGGAACTCGACGGCGTCCGGGACGTCACGCCCCCAGACGGCCTCCACGGTGACCGGCTCCACCGTCACCTCCTCGTACCCGGCGAGGACCTCGCGGACGCGGTCCGGGTCGGACAGCGAGGCCATCGCGGTCCGCGCGGCGACCGCGTCGGGGCCGGGCTCCTCGTCGACGAGCCGGGCGAAGAGCGCGAGCGTCCGCGCCTCCGGCGAGTGCGGACCCGGCGGCTGCGGGCAGACGAACACGAGCCGCCCCCCGGGACGCAGCGCCCGCGCGAGATTGCGGAAGGCGGCGGCGTGGTCCTCGAAGAACATCACCCCACCCCTGCTGACGACCAGGTCGTACCCGCCCGCCGGGAAGGGGTGCACCTGCGCGTCGGCGCACTCGTACGCCGCGTTCGCGACCCCCTCGGCGGCCGTGCTCGCACGGGCCCGCTCCAGCAGGGGCGCCGAGATGTCGACGCCGACGGCGTGACCGGGGGCGGCGAGCCGCGCCGCGATCCGGGTCGTCGCGCCCGCCCCGCAGCCGACGTCGAGGACCCGGTCGCCGGGCGCGACGGCCGCCGCGCCGAACAGGGCGTCGTTCACCCCGGCCAGCATCGCGTCGTAGCGGTCCTGGTGGGTGGCCCAGTGGGCGCCCACGGGGCCGTTCCAGGCCTCGGCCTGGCGGGAGTTGGCGACAAGGGTCATGAGGTCTCCTTGGCGGTGGGGCGGCCGGTCGGACGGGCGCTGGTACGGGCGACGGGCGCGGACAGTCCGCGTTCGACGAGGTCCACGGCGGCGAACGCGCCGTACGCGACGAGGTGCACCAGGCAGTGGTCGGTGTGCTCGGGCCGGCGCCACGCCGCCACGTCCGCGTCCGTGATCCGGTACGGCGCGCACGCGGCCAGCAGCGCCAGCCGCGCTCCGGGCCGGGTCCGCCGGTCCGGGAACGGGTCGGGCGCGAGCGGCGGGTGGGACCCGTCCCAGGCGTCCAGGGTGTGGCGTACGAGGGCCTGGTCGTCGGTGTCCAGGAGCCCCGCGCCGGACGTCGCGGCGGTGCGCAGCGCCGCGTACGCCGGGCCGACCGGCGTCCCCGCCGCCCACTCCGGCGCCGACCCCGGCCCGGGATCGTCCAGCAGAGGCAGCGCGGCACCGGGCGCGGCGACCCGGCGCACGGCACGCGACAGCGACCGGCCCGCCAGGCTCCGCACCGGACGCAGCCGTTGCGCGTCGGCCGGGAGCAGGTTCTCGGTCACCAGCGCCGACACCACGCGGTTGATGAAGTGGAAGGCCAGCACGGTGCCCAGATAGCCGGGCACCTCCTCGCGCGGGAACGGGTACGGCTCCCGCGCGGTCCCCGGCTCGCGGGTGCGGCGCGCCCAGTTCAGCACGCGCGCGTGCCGCTCGTCCGCCGGTTCCAGGCCCCGGGCCAGCCGCTCGGCCAGTGCGTGGTCGCCGGTGGCGTGCAGCAGCACGGTGTGCGCGTCCACGCAGAACGGGCACTTGTTGGCCGACGACACCCCGAACGCCGCGACCTCCTTGCCGGTCCGGTCGCCGGGACCGGCGATCAGGGACTCGCGCATCAGCGCCCACGCGGGGGCCAGCAGGGCGGGGGCGGAGGAGAGGACCACGAAGGTGGAGGGTTCGGCGATGCCGAAGTCCCTCGCCATCTGGGCGTAGACCTCGGCGACGCGGCCGGTGGCCGTCTTGGGCGGCGGCGGATCGGTGTGACGGAAGGGTGTGGGCATGGACAGCAGCCTGCGCCGCCGGACCGCCCGCGGTCGTCGTACGGCCGGATACGGTCCGCACTGCGCCGACGGTCGCGCCCGCTCGGCGCACTACTTCGCCGGGAGTAGTCCGCAAGCCGTCCACAGGGCCGACGCGGCTGTCGGCGGGCCGGTCTAGTCTGCGGGCATGAGTGGGCGTCAGATCGACCGCAGAGTGCTCGCCGACGTGGTCCTCGCGGCCGTGGTCGGCGCCCTCGGCATGGGCGTCGCCGCCTTCGACGACGGCACGGACACGCTCGACCTCACGCTCATCGGCCTCGCCTCGGCGTCCCTCGCCCTCCACCGTGCCGCCCCGCGCGCGGTGCTGGCCGCCGCCACCGTCCTCGGCACGGCGTACGTCGTCCACGCGCACCCCGGGCCGCTCTCCGCGCTGCCCGTCCTCGGCGCCGTGCACACCGCCGCCCGGGTCGGCCACCGGGGCCTCGCGGCGGCCGCCAGTACGGTGTTCCTCGCGGGGTACGTGGCGACCGGACCCGGTACGCAGGAGGTGGCCGAGCGGGCCGGGCTGCTCGCCGGCTGGTTCCTGTGCGCGGTGGTGACGGGCCTGGCCGACCGCAACTGGCAGGCGTATCTGCGCCAGACCGAACAGCGCGCCCAGGAGGCCGAGCGCACCCGGGAGGAGGCGGCCCTGCGCCGTGCCGGTGAGGAACGCCTTCGTATCGCGCGGGAGTTGCACGACTCGCTGACCCACAGCATCTCCATCGTGAAGCTCCAGGCCGGGGTCGCCGTCCATCTGGCCCGCAAACGCGGCGAGGAGGTGCCGTCCGCGCTGCTCGCCATCCAGGAGGCCAGCGGCGAGGCGATGCGCGAACTGCGCTCCGCCCTCCAGGTGCTGCGCGCCGACGAGCCGGCCGGTACCCCGGCGCTGCTCGTGGAGCGGGCCCGCGCGGCCGGACTGGCCGTCGACCTGACGGTCACCGGCGACGAGCGCCCGCTGCCGCGGGCGGTGGACCGGGCCGCCTACCGCATCGTCCAGGAGGCCCTCACCAACGCGGCCCGGCACGCGGGCCCGGCGAAGGTCACGGTGCGCATCGACTACGGCGCGGGAGGAGACGGGGAGTTGACGATAGACGTGGACGACGACGGAGCCGCCGACCCGGCCCGCCCGCCGGTCCCGGGCACCGGGCTGACCGGCATGCGCGAGCGGGTCACGGCGCTGGGCGGCACCCTGCTCGCCGCCCCGCGCGCGGAGGGCGGTTTCGCGGTGCGCGCCAGGCTGCCGCTGGGGGAGACGGTATGAGTGACGTCCTGCGCGTGGCGCTCGTCGACGACCAGGCGCTGATGCGGGCCGGGTTCCGCGCGCTCCTCGACGCGGAGGACGGCGTCGAGGTGGTCGGTGAGGCCGCCGACGGCGAGCAGGGTGTGGCGCTGGTGCGCGCCCAGGTCCCCGACGTGGCCCTGGTCGACGTGCAGATGCCGGTGATGACGGGCATCGAGGCGACCCGCCGCATCGCCGCCGACCCGGCCCTCGCCGCCGTCCGCGTGGTCATCCTCACCAACTACGGCCTGGACGAGTACGTCTTCGAGGCCCTGCGGGCGGGCGCGAGCGGCTTCCTCCTGAAGGACACCGAGCCGGCCGACCTGCTCCAGGCCATCCAGGTGGTCGCGCGCGGCGAGGCGCTGCTCTCCCCGTCGGTCACCCGCACCCTCATCGGCGAGTTCGTCGCCCGCCCCCCGGACCGATCCACCGCCCCCGGCCTGGACTGCCTCACCCGCCGCGAACGCGAGGTCACCGCGCTCGCCGCCCGCGGCCTGAGCAATGAGGAGATCGCCGCGCACATGGTGATCAGCCCGCTCACCGCCAAGACCCACATCAGCCGGGCGATGACCAAGCTGGGGGCCCGGGACCGGGCCCAACTCGTGGTGTTCGCCTACGAGTCGGGCATGGTGACGGCCCGGGGCGGTACCCGTTAGCCCCCGGCCCGTCAGGGCACCCGCGCGGTCCACTCCGGGGAGGAGAACTTCGTCTCCGCCAGCTCCCGGGCCCGGGCCAGTTCGTCGTCGGTCACCTTGCCCCGGCTCAGCCCGTACCGGTCGCCGAAGGAGGCGATCATCCGCCCGATCACGTCCTCGCGCGCCAGCCCGGTCTGCCGGCGCAACGGGTCCACCCGCTTCTTCGCGCTCCGGGTGCCCTTGTCGGACATCTTCTCCCGCCCGATGCTCAGCACCTCCAGCATCTTGTCCGCGTCGATGTCGTACGACATGGTCACGTGGTGCAGCACGGCGCCGGGGCCGCCGCCGGGGCCGACGACGCGCTTCTGGGCGGCGCCGGCGATCTTGCCCTGGTCGGTGGCGATGTCGTTCAGCGGCTGGTACCAGGCGCGGATCCCCATCTCGCCGAGCGCCCCCAGCACCCAGTCGTCGAGGTAGGCGTAGCTGTCCTGGAAGGAGAGCCCCTGCACCAGCGCGTCCGGCACGGACAGGGAGTACGTGATGGTGTTGCCGGGCTCGACGAACATGGCGCCGCCGCCGGAGATCCGGCGCACCACCTCGATGCCGTGGCGTGCGGCACCCTCGGCGTCCACCTCGTTGCGCAGCGACTGGAAACTGCCGATGATCACCGCGCGGGCGCCCCACTCCCACACCCGCAGCGTCGGCGGGCGCCGGCCCGCGGCGACCTCGGTGGTCAGCACCTCGTCCAGCGCCATGTGCAGGGCCGGGGGCTCGGGCCCCTCGTGGATCAGCTGCCAGTCGTAGTCCGTCCAGTCCGTGGCCTGCGCGAGCGCCCGGCGCACGGCCACGGCCACGCCCTGCGAGGTCAGCCCGTACATCACGGTGCCCTCGGGCAGCGCCGCGTCGATCCGCGCGGTGAGCCCCGCCGCGTCCGTGTCCACGGGGGCGCCCTCCAGCGCGCGGTTCACGGCCGCCAGGGCCTCGTCCGGTTCGAGGAAGAAGTCACCGGCCACCCGCACGTGCCGCAGCACACCGTCCTCGGCCTCGACGTCCACCACGACCAGCTTGCCGCCGGGGATCTTGTATTCACCGTGCACCGTCGCGCCTCCATTCCGCATCCGGGGCAACAGCCCGTCCGACCGGTGTGTTCCCACCGCGCGCCGGGCCGGTCCGGAGCCCGGTTGGCCTGAGCCGCATGCGTGTCACCAGGGAACTGCGAGCACTCCCACCCGTGGCACGAACTGCTGTGGAACGAGCACGGCGCCTCCACCGCCGTGGTCGGCACCCAGGTGTGGTGCATCACGCCGACACTGGGGCTCTGGATGCCGGCGGGGCAGCCGCACTCCGCCTCCGCGGTCGCGGGCACCTCCTACCGCGCCCACTTCTTCCGGCACGGCACGGAGTCGGCGCTGCCCGACGTGCCGGTGGCCGTGGACATCACCCCGCTGCTCCGGCTCCTCCTGGAGCGGCTGGAGGAGCCCGGCCTGTCCGCGCGCTCCCGGGCCGTGACCGAGGCCATGGTCCTCGACGTCCTGCGGCCGTCACCGCGTGCCCTGCTGGTGCAGCTGCCCACGTCCGAGTTGCTGCGGCCGATCGTGGCCGCGGTCCGCGCGGACCCCGCCAACCAGCGGACGCTCACCGGCTGGGCCACCGCCCTCGGGTGCAGCGCCCGCACCCTGACCCGGGGTTTCCGGACCGAGACCGGCACCAGCTTCGCCCGGTGGGTCGCCTCGGCGGCGTGATGGCCCTGATCGCGCTGCCGCTCCAGATCAAGGACCTGACCGGATCCCCGCTCGCGGTCGGCGTCATGGGCGCCGTCGAACTCGTACCGCTGGTCGTCTTCGGGCTGTACGGCGGCGCACTCGCCGACGCGGTGGCCCGGCGCAAGGTCATCGTGGTGACCGAGGCGGGACTGGGCCTGCTGGCGGTCGTCCTGCTGGTGAACGCGATGCTGCCGCGGCCGATGCTGTGGCCGCTCTACGTGGTGGCGGCCGGGGTGGCCGCCCTGGCCGGACTCCAACGGCCCGCGCTGGACTCGTTGCTGGCCCGGATCGTCCCGCACGGCCAACTGGCCGCGGCGGCCGCGCTGAACGCCCTGCGCTGACAGGCCGGCGCGATCGCCGGATCCGCGCCGGCCGGCCTCGTGGTGGCCTACGCGGGCAACGTCCCGGCGTACGCCACCACCGTGGCCTGCCTTCTCGGGTCGGTCCTGATGTGCCGTCGGCTCTCACCCGTGCCGCCCGCCGAACACGCGGCCAGACCGTCGCTGCGCGGCATCGCGGAAGGCGCGCGGTACGCGTGGTCGCGACCGGTGCTGCTCGGCACGTACGCCATCGACCTGGCGGCGATGTTCTTCGCCTTCCCGAACACCATCTTCCCGTTCCTCGCCGACGACCTCGACGCCGAGTGGGCGCTCGGGCTGATGTACTCGGCCGGAGCCGTCGGGTCGCTGCTGGTCAGCCTGACCAGCGGCTGGGTTTCCCGGACCCGGCGGCACGGGCTGCTGGTGGTGTTCGGCGCCGCCGGGTGGGGCCTGGCCATCGCGGCGGCCGGCTGGACGTCGCAGGTCCGGCTGGTCCTGGTGTGCCTCGGGCTCGCGGGAGCTGGGGACATGCTGAGCGGCCTGGGCCGCTCCACGATCTGGAATCAGACCATCCCCGACCGCCTGCGCGGCCGGCCCGCCGGCATCGAGGTCCTCTCCTACAGCATCGGCCCGCAACTCGGCCAGGTCCGCGCCGGGGTGATGGCCGGCTGGACCGGTGCCCGTCCGGCGATCTGGAGCGGCGGCCTCGCCTGCGTCGCCGCGGTGGGCCTGCTCACGGCCGCCCTGCCCAAGCTGATCAGCTACGACGCCCGAACCGACGAGGACGCCCGCCGCCGGGCCGCCGAGGGTGCCGGCCAACAGCCGGACCCGCTCGCGGACTGTGGGACCGGTGAGGCTGGCGTGAACCACTGACAACAGTGAGTGACCGTTTCGCGTCGCCACCCGTTCCACGGGTTCCGCGAGTTCCCCACACCGGCGTCGCCTGAGTCTGAGGACTTCTTCGAAACGTCGAAACGGGCGGAAAGAAGAAGGCCGCCGGCGTGTTCGTCTCGACCAAGACGTCGAAGGACGCGAACGGCGGGACGCTCGCCCTCTTCCCGACCGCGCACACGCAGGAACTGATGAGGGCAAGCCCCGCGTGACCGCCATCGAGTACCGGATGGTCGACTCCCGCTGACGGACCGGCCCGGCCCGACCGGGAATGGACCGCCTCCATTGCCCGAAAGGGCAGCGGAATTGCCCGTGGAAGTTTTTCAAGACGTTCACAGTCAATGATTTACCGCTCCGGCCGCCCACTTGACGGCTGGTAACGTGCCCGCCGTTCCACCCCCACAGAACGAAGTACCCGATCTTTGGAATTCACTTTATGACTGGTACGCCAGACGAAACCCCCACGAACACTTTCGCCCCGGGCGGACGCCGCCGGCACCGCAGGGCGAGAGTCGGCCGGATCGGCGCGCGACGGGCCCTCGTGCTCGCGATGGCCGTGCCCGTGGCCTCCGCCACGCTGGCCGGAACCTCGGCCTTCGCCGCCGACGACAGCACCGCGACACCGCAGGGCATCTCGGTCGACGACCTCGCCGCCGACGACGCCCAGTTGGTCAAGAACCTCAACGAGCGCGTCGCCGACGAGCGCCTGGGCACGAACGTCAGCGGCGTGGTCCTCGACGCCGACTCGGACACCGCCCTGTGGGACCACAACGGCTCCACCACCCTCATGCCGGCCTCCAACGCCAAGCTCGCCACGGCGACCACCGCACTGACGCTGCTGGGCGCGAACCACGAGTTCACCACGAAGGTCGTGTACGGCGAGGGCACCCTCACCCTCGTCGGCGGCGGTGACCGCACCCTCACCAGCGACGACGTGGCCGAGATGGCCAAGACCGCCGTCGACGGGCTCAAGGCCGCGGGCCTGTCCCACGTCAAGGTCCGGGTGGACGACAGCCTGTTCGCCGAGCCGAGCCTCGCCAAGGGCTGGAACGAGGGCTACTACCCCACCGAGGTCACGCCGGTCCGTTCGCTCGTCGTCGACGGCGCCGCGGTCGACGACACGGCGATCAACGCCGGCAACGTCTTCGCCAAGAAGCTCGCCGCGCTGGGCGTCACCGTCGACGGCGAGGTCAGCCGTGCGACGGCGCAGCAGTCCGACGTACCGGTGGCGCAGCACAAGTCGGCACCGCTGTCGGACATCGTCAAGCAGATGCTCAAGACGAGCGACAACAACATCGCCGAGACCCTGCTGCGGATGTCCGCCGTGGAGCTGGGGAAGCCGGCCACCTTCGAGGGCGGCGTCGCACTCGTCCGCCAGGTGCTCAGCTCGTACGGGGTGTCGCTCGACAACTTCGAGATGTACGACGGCAGCGGCCTCTCCCGCGCCGACCGCATCCCGGCCGCGACCCTCGCACAGCTCCTCGACGCGATCACGGAGTCCCCCGCCCTCAGCTCGATCCTGGACGGTCTGCCGGTCGCCGGCGAGGCCGGTGCCAGCCTCGGCCCGGAGTGGGGACGCTTCGACGACGCCAACTCCAAGTGCGCCGTCGGCAAGGTGCACGCGAAGACCGGCACGCTCACCGGTGCCGTCGCCCTGAGCGGTGTCACGCGGACCGATGACGGCGAGTGGAGGATCTTCTCCTTCATCGAGAACAACTCGTCGGCCGACCCGAGCGACATCAAGGACGCCATGGACGGCCTCGCCGCGACGGTGAACGGCTGCTGGGCCTGACACCCCGCACCTCACGCCCGCCCGCGCGTCGCCCAACGGCGGTGCGCGGGCGGACGTGTGAGGAGCTTCGGTGAAGGATCCCGCGGACGCGGACTCAAGAAACCGATGGGCCACGCCTCTGGACGGTGCCCCGAGTGCAGCCGTACATGACCTTTTGGGCAGGAGTCCCGATTCTCACCACTCGGCTCTCACGGGGGTGGCGTCCGGTCAGCTCCCGTTCGTGCTGTTGAGGGCGTGGGTGTACCGCTCGTCGGTGACCGGTTCGAGCCAGGTGGTGCCGTCGCCGTCGGCGTCGCCGACGACCATGGCGATGTGGGCCATGAGCGTGGTGTCGGTGCCGCCGTGCCAGTGCTCCTCGCCGGCCGGGCACTTGACGATCTGTCCGGCACTCACCCGTACAACGCTGCCGTCGCGGGTCCCGACCAGGCCGACGCCGTCGGTGATGTACAGCGTCTGCCCGTTGGCGTGGCTGTGCCAGTGGGTGCGGGCGCCCGGGGTGAAGCGCACCAGGGCGGCGGCCAGACGGGCGGGTTCGCTCGGGGCCTCGATCATGTTGAGGTAGACGTCACCGGTGAAACGCTCGGCCGGCGCCTTGGCTGTCGGGGTCGAGGTGATGTGCTCCATGGTCTTCGTCCTTGTCAGGTGGGGGCGTTGGGAGCCGGGAAGCGGCTTCAGGACTGCTCGTCCTCCCGCGCCTGGCCGTGACGGCCAGGGCGGTCAGCGGCAGCAGGGTCAGGCCCGCGAAGGCGGCGCCGACCAGGGCCGGTCCGGTCACGCCGAGGGAAGAGGCGAGGGCGTGCCCGGCGAGTGCTGAGCCGGCGGCGATGCCCGTGTTGTACGCGGACGTGGTCAGCGCGGAGGCCAGGGTGGGTGCGTCGCCGGCGAAACGGACGGCGAGCGCGGTGACGACCGGGTTGATGGTGAATCCGGTCAGTGCCATGAGGAAGATCAGGGCGATGGCGGCGACCGGGGTGGTGGACAGCGGGATCAGCGCGAGCAGGAGCAGCGCGGTCGTCGCGACGGCCGGGATCGTGGTGGCCATCGGGCGCAGGTCGCCGAACCGGCCGCCGATTGCGGTGCCGCCCAGTGCGCCGGCGCCGAACGCGATCAGGACCAGAGGTACGGCACCGTCCGGGATGCCGGCCCGGTCGGTCAGCAGCGGGGTGATGTAGGTGTAGACGGCCAGCACGCCGCCCATGATCAGCACGGCTGAGGCCAGGGCCAGCCACAGTCGGCCCTGCCGCAACGCCCGGATCTCGCCGCGTACGGAAATCCGGGCGCGCTGCTCCGTCCGGGGGATGAACCGGCCGATCACGGCGGCGGCGAGGACGGCGAGTGCGGCCAGGGCCCAGAACAGCCCGCGCCAGCCGGTGACGTGCCCGGCCAGTGACCCGGCGGGGACGCCCACGACGTTGGCCAGGGTCAGGCCGCCCATCATCACGCTGACGGCACGGGTGGCGTTGGCGGACCCGGCGGCGGTGGTGGCGATGACGAAGCCGACGGCCCAGAACGCGCCGGTGGCCAGCGCGGTGACGAACCGGGCGGCCAGAACGACGGTGAAGGAACCGGTGAGGGCTGCCACGACGTGCCCGGCGGCGAAGACCGCCAGGGCCAGGACGAGGGTGAGGCGCCGGGGCAGGCGCAGGGTGGCCAGAGCCATGGCCGGACCGCCGACGATCATGCCGACGGCGAAGGCCGTGATCAGCAGGCCGGCGTGGGAGACGCCGACGCCGAGGTCGAGGGCGATGTCCGGGAGGAGGCCGGCGATGACGAACTCGGTGGTGCCCATCAAGAAGGTGCCGGCGGCGAGCACCCACACGACGAAGGGCAGGCTGCCCGGCGCGTCAGCGGCGGGGTGGGACATGGGGAGAGCTTCTCCTTGGGGAAGGGGGAAGGGGGAACGGGTCAGGACGCGGGCTGGATGCGGACCCGGTCGGCGTTGGCCAGGCGTGCGATGTCGTCCCGGTTGGTGAGGTGGCCGAGGATGACCAGGCCCGGTGAGGGGTGGCCGTCGCGGTAGAACAGGGCCAGATTGCCCCACGGCGCGTAGAAGGCCAGGTCACCGGCGTTGGGGTCGGACGATTCGGGGGCGCCGTCGGTGGTCGGCCTGCGCGGCAGGTCGGCGACGCGTTCGATCTCCTGGAAGTCGTCGAGATCGAGAGTGAGCGGCAGCAGCCCGGCGAAGTCCCGCGCGGTGGCGCTGTCGTTCAAGGTGGCGTCCACGCTGTGGCCGTCGATCGTGAGGCGGATGTGCACGGTGCTGTCCTCCTCGGAGGGTTCGGTCGTCGGCCGGCCGGTCGCGGACTGGCGCGGCGCGCTTTGGGGCGGCGACGACGCGGGCTTTGCGTCCGGCGTGCCGGTGCCGCACGCCGTCGTCGCCAGCAGCAGCGCCGCGGCCGGGACCGCATGCGCGACGGTGCGCAGGGTGGGGTGGGGCATGACGGCAGGGCCTTCGGCTCAGTCGGGCATCGGTTCGGCGTAGTGCCGGAAGCCGTCCCGATCGGTGTGCAGGCCGTACAGCCGCTCGGCCAGCACGCTCGGCCTGGAGTGTTCGGAGTCCGGGCTGATGGCTCCGGGGACGATGAGCTGGGCGGCGTGGATGTTCTCGCCCGCGAGCGCGTCGTGCAGCATGGCCGCGTACGCGCTCTCGCCGGCGAACGCGATCGAGGTACCCGCACGGTCGGGGTGCGGGCGGACCGCGCTGCCGCCGTTGACGAACAGCAGCGTGCCGCGCCCCAGCGCCCGCATCCCGGGGAGGACCGCGTTCACGCAGGTCAGCGGGCCCTTGATGGAGAAGGCGAGCGGATCGTCCAGGTCGGCCGGGCCGGTGTCGAGGACCGGCTTCATGAAGTCGGCGCGGGGCACCGGGCTGAACTGGAGGATCTCCACCGGCCCCAGCTCCTCACCGGCCCGTCGCAAGGCGGTGGTGAGGGAGCCGGGGTCCAGGACGTCGGCGGTATAGCCGCGAGCCCGGATTCCGTCCCGGTCCAGTGCGGCGACGAGAGGGGTGAGGTGCTCGGGGTTGCGCGAGAGGAGGGCGACGGTGTGGCCGGCCTCGCCGAAGCGGTGGGCGCAGGCCAGACCGAGGCCGGGACCGGCGCCGACGAGGGCGAAGGTCGTCATGGAAGGGTCCTCCGAGCGATCGGAATGGGGCAGTCGGGCGGGCGGTCGGTCGGGCGGGCGGTCAGCGCTCGGGCACGCCGCTCGGATGGGCTCGTTGCCCTGGTCAGGGCTTCAGGAGCGCCTTGATGGCACGGCGCTCGTCCATCGCCCGGTAACCCTCGGCGACCTCGTCGAGCGGCAGGGTGAGGTCGAAGACCTTGCCCGGGTCGATACGGCCCGACTGGACGAGGCCGATGAGGTCGGGCAGGTAGCGGCGCACGGGGGCGGGCCCGCCGCGCAGCCCGACGTGGGAGAAGAACAGCTCCTGCCCGTCCACGGCGACGTCGTGGGGGACGCCGACGAAACCGACGTTGCCGCCCGGCCGGGTGGAGCGCAGGGCCTGCCGCATGGCCTCACCGGTGCCGACGCACTCCAGCACACTGTCGGCGCCGATCCCGCCGGTCAGCTCCTTGATCCGCTCGACACCCTCCTCGCCGCGCTCGGCGACGATGTCGGTGGCGCCGAACTCGCGGGCCAGCCGCTGCCGGCTCTCGTGGCGGCTCATGGCGATGATCCGCTCCGCGCCCATCTCCCTGGCGGCGATCACCGCGCACAGTCCGACCGCGCCGTCACCGACCACCACGGCGGTCGAGCCGCGCTTCACCTCGGCGGCCTCCGCGGCCCACCAGCCGGTACCCATGACGTCGGAGACCGCCAGCAGGCTCGGCCACAGCTCCTCGCCCGGGATGCCGTCGGTGGCCACCAGAGTGCCCTGGGCGTTGGGGATACGGACGTGGTCGGCCTGGCAGGTGGACATGAACTCGCGGTGCAGGCAGTTGGACTGGAAGCCGTTCCGGCAGTTCGCGCACGTGTTGTCCGAGGTGGCGAACGAGCCGATCACGAACTGGCCCGGCCTGACCGAGGTGACCTCGGAGCCGACCTCCTCGACGAAGCCCACGTACTCGTGGCCCATCGGATGCGGCTCCTCCGTCGGCTCCACGCCGCGGTAGGGCCACAGATCCGAACCGCACACACAGGTCACCGCCGTACGGATGACCGCGTCGGTCGGATTGAGGATCCTGGGATCGTCCAGGGGCTCGAAGCGGATGTCGCCGGGAGCGTAGATCAGTGCGCCGCGCATGAGAGGGGTTCCTTCGCGAGCCGAGGCGCCGTACCGGGGGAGCGGCCGTCGCCGGGTGCAGGGCCGGGTGACTTTCCCCGGTCGACTCACGGCCGGGCGAAAAGCACCACGTCATCCAGGTAACCCGCTCTCGGCGCGCGCAGCGAGGCACGGTCGAAGGGTGTACCGCCAGTACATCCCTTCCGCGGCGGGCCGGACGTACCGTCGAAGGCGTGGACAACCAAGCAGAGGTCCGCGAGTTCCTGACCTCGCGGTGAGCCAAGATCACCCCCGAGCGGGCGGGGCTGCCCGCCGGCAGCCGGCGCCGGGTGCCGGGCCTGCGCCGCAGCGAGGTCGCCGCGCTGGCCGACATGAGCGTGGAGTACTACTCCAAACTGGAACGCGGCCACCTCGCCGGCGCCTCCCCGGCCGTCCTGGAAGCCCTCGCCCGCGCTCTCCACCTCGACGACGCCGAACGCGCCCACCTGCTGAACCTCGCCCACGCGGCGGACGGCTCCGACGCCCTTACCCGCCCCCGGCGCCGTACCCCACAGTGGAAGGCGCACCGCAGCCTGCAGTGGGTCCTGGACGCCGTCACCGCCGGCCCGGCCTTCGTGCGCAACGGCCGCATGGACCTGCTCGCCACGAACCAGCTCGCCCGCGCCTTCTACGCCGACGTCTACGCCACACCCCACAACCAGGCCAACCTGGCCCGCTTCAACTTCCTCGACCCCGTCTCACGGCGCTTCTACCCCGACTGGGACCAGGCCGCCGACGTCGCGGTGTCGATCCTGCGCACCGAAGCCGGCCGCAACCCCCACGACAAGGGCCTGCACGACCTCGTCGGCGAACTCTCCACCCGAAGCGACGACTTCCGTACCCGCTGGGGCGCCCACAACGTCCGCCACCACGGCACCGGCACCAAACGCTTCCACCATCAGGCCGTGGGCGAGCTGACCCTCGCCTACGAGGGCCTGGAGATGGCCGCCGAACCCGGCCTGACCCTCACGATCTACACCGCCGAACCCGGCTCGCCCTCCGAAGAGGGACTGCGCCTCCTGGCGTCCTGGGCCGCCACCCGGGATGCCGACGCCACGGAACCCTCCGCGGCGAGCTGAGCCTCGGGTGCGGTGCTGAGCCGTTCGGCGGGCACTCGCTCGATGCGGGTCCAGCCACTCCAGCCACGCTCCTTCAGGATCGCCAGAACCAGTTGGGCGCCCGGTGCGGACTCCACCATGGCCGAGTCCATCAGGGCGACGAACTGGTCGTCGAAGCCGTCCGCCCCCACCTCGCCGGCCTCCACGGCGCGAATCATCAGGCGCTCCAGGATGTCGGCGATCTCGGTGATCCGTGGATCGCCGGGCAGCCAGTCGGGCTCCCCGGTGAAGAAGGAGTAGAGCCGCACCATGTCGGGGTCGTCCAACTCCTCGTGCTTCTTGGCGATCACGGAGTCGATCAGGTGCGGCACCTGCGCGGCGATCATGATCCAGGCGTCCCGCTCCAGCTCGATGTACCGCTCGCCGACGCCGAGACCGCGCAGCCGGTCGAGGTACCCCACGACGCTCCGCGGGAGCGCCAGATGCTCCCCGGCGGCGAGCCGGGCGAGCCGGCCGCGGGTCCCCTGCAGCCGCCGGATCTCGGCGCGCAGATCCTTGTCGATCTCCTGGACGCCGCCGGCGAACTCCTCCGGCCCGGCGTCGAGGAGTTCCTGCACCCTGGCCAGGGGCACGCCGGCGTCGGCCAGGGTGCGGATCCGGATCAGTCGCACGACCGCGACGGCGTCGTAGGTCCGGTACCCGGACCGGTCACGCTCGGGCTCGGGCAGCAGCCCGATCTTGTGGTAATGGCGTACCGCCCGTACCGTCACCCCGGCGTACGCGGCCAGCTGACTGATGGTGAGCATGGGTCTCAGCCTGCCTCAGGCGATCTTCCGGCGGTAGGCGGTCATCGCGAAGGCGTACGCCACGACGAGGATGCCCACACACCACGCGAGCGTGATCCAGATGTCGTCGCCGACCGGCTCTCCCGCGAACAGGGCACGGATCGTGTCGACGATCGACGTCGCCGGCTGATGCTCGGCGAACCAGCGCACCGGGCCCGGCATCGTGTCGGTGGGCACGAACGCCGAACTGACGAACGGCAGGAAGATCAGCGGGTAGGCGAACGCGCCCGCTCCCTCGACCGACGACGCCGAGAGCCCGGGGATCACGGCCAACCAGGTCAGCGCCAGGGTGAACAGGAGCAGAATGCCGGCGACCGCGAGCCATCCCGCCACTCCGGCCCCCGAGCGGAAGCCCATGAGCAGGGCGACGCCCACGACGAGCACGAGCGCGATCAGGTTGGCGACCAGCGAGGTGACGACGTGGGCCCACAGCACGCCCGACCGCGCGATCGGCATGGACTGGAACCGCTCGAAGATCCCGCTCTTCACATCGGTGAACAACCGGTACGCGGTATAGGAGATGCCCGACGCGATGGTCATGAGCAGGATGCCTGGCAGCATGTAGTTCACGTACGAAACCGACCCGGTCTCAATGGCGCCGCCGAACACGTAGACGAACATCAGCATCATGGCGACCGGCGTGATGGCGGTCGTGATGATGGTGTCCATGCTGCGTGTGACGTGCCGCAGGGTCCGCCCCGTGAGCGCGGCGGTGTCGCTGAGGAAGTGCGCGGTCATCGCTGCTCCTTGGTTGTCGTGCCAGTGGCGCGGCTCGTCTCTCCGCCGACCACCGCGAGGAAGATCTCTTCGAGGGTCGGCTGCTTCTCGACGTACTCGATCTTCGCGGGCGGGAAGAGCTGCTTGAGCTCGGCGAGGGTGCCGTTCACGATGATCCGGCCCTGGCGGAGGATCGCGATCCGGTCGGCCAGCTGTTCGGCCTCCTCCAGGTACTGCGTGGTGAGCAGCACCGTCGTTCCGTTGCGGGCGAGTTCCCTGACCGCGTCCCACACCTCGATGCGTGCCTCGGGGTCCAGCCCGGCCGTCGGCTCGTCCAGGAAGATCACCGGCGAGTCCCCGACGAGACTCATCGCGATGTCCAGTCGGCGGCGCATCCCACCCGAATACGTCGACACCCGCCGCGCCCCCGCCTCGCTCAGCGAGAAGCGCCGCAACAGGTCGTCCGCGACCGCGCCCGGATCCTCGAGGTGGCGCAGCCTGGCGACGAGGACGAGGTTCTCCCGACCGCTGAGGATCTCGTCGACGGCCGCGAACTGACCGGTGAGACTGATGGACTCCCGCGCGTCCGCCGGTTGCGTGGCGACGTCGAACCCGTTGACGCTCGCCGTCCCCGCGTCGGCCTTCAGGAGCGTGGCGAGGATCCGCACGGTCGTGGTCTTGCCCGCTCCGTTGGAGCCGAGCAGGGCGAAGATGCTGCCCCGCGCCACGTCGAAGTCGACGCCGCGCAGCACGTCGAGCTTCCCGTACGACTTCTCCAGCCCCCGCACGCGAATCGCCGGACCGGCCATCGATTGGGCCGTCATGGTCATCTCCCTCCTTCGTCCTTCGTGGAGCCGTTCCAGGCGACCGCGAGGAAGCTCCTGCCGGAAGGGTGGAGGGTTGACCCGGCGTCAAGGTCAACCCTGCTCCGACGCACGCCGGGCGGTCGACCGCGGTTCTGGTTCCTGTCGGTCAAGCGGCCGAGCCGAGTGACCTGGTGGCCGCGCTGCAAGAGCGCGCGTCCGGTCAGCGGGTGACAGTCCTGACCGGTTACGACACCACCGATCTGTGAGGCTCTGGGTGGCCGATACTTCTGTGGGGACGGACGCCCGCGTCTCCCCATACGTGACCTCCGCATCCCGGATGGTCCGAGTACGAGACGTCCTTCCGCCGGCTCAACAAGGTCGGCAGCCTGGAACCGCACACCGGTCCGATGCGTGGATGCACCTTCCGACTGCTCCTGCCCACGCGCTGAAGGAGCTGCTCCTGGCCGGGGAAGAAGGAACGCAAGGCGATCGATAGCCTGTCGGGGGGAGCGGGACGAGGAGAGCGCCTCGGCGTGAACTCCCCGGATTCTCCCCGGCCCCCGCCCCGAGCGCCCGTCGACCGTGCCACGTCACGCAGCCAACGATGTGAGAGGCCCCGTGTTCACCACCCGACCCACCCTCCAGGGCACCTTCGGCATGGTGTCCTCCACCCACTGGCTGGCCTCGCAGGCGGCCATGGCCGTCCTGGAGGACGGGGGCAACGCCTACGACGCCGCCGTGGCCGGTGCCTTCGTCCTGCACGTCGTGGAGCCGCACCTCAACGGGCCCGCCGGGGAGGTGCCGATCCTGCTCGCGCCCGCGGACGGCGAGGTGCGGGTGCTGTGCGGGCAGGGCGTCGCGCCGGCCGGGGCGACGGTCGCGCACTACAAGGGGCTCGGTCTGGACCTCGTACCCGGCACCGGCCCCCTGGCCGCCGCCGTGCCCGGAGCCTTCGACGCCTGGCTGCTCCTGCTGCGCGACCACGGCACCAAACCGCTGGCCGACGTGCTGAAGTACGCCATCGGCTACGCCGAGCACGGGCACGCGCCCGTGGAGCGCGTCGCGGAGACCGTCGAGACCGTCCGGAACCTGTTCGAGACGGAGTGGACGACCTCGGCCGAGATCTACCTGCCGGACGGCCGCCCGCCCCGCCCCGGCGAGCTGTTCCGCAACCCCGCCCTCGCCGCCACCTGGAAGCGGCTGCTCGCCGAGGCGGCCGGCGCGGGGGACCGGGAGGCGGAGATCGACGCCGCGCGGGAGGTCTGGCGCTCCGGGTTCGTCGCCGAGGCCC
Organism: Streptomyces sp. NPDC058534; assembly: GCF_042717365.1. Taxonomy (NCBI): domain Bacteria; kingdom Bacillati; phylum Actinomycetota; class Actinomycetes; order Kitasatosporales; family Streptomycetaceae; genus Streptomyces; species Streptomyces sp. NPDC058534. The sequence continues at coordinate 3,983 of NZ_JBHXNW010000022.1, read as the reverse complement.
TCGTACGACAGGCCGGCCGGCCCACCACGGACACCAGCGGCGAACGCCACACCGGCACCCTGACGGCCGCCGACCTCGCCGGCTGGTCCGCACACTACGAGGCTCCCGCCACCTACGACTGGAACGGCTGGACCCTGTGCAAGGCCGGCCCGTGGAGCCAGGGGCCCGTCCTCCTCCAGCAGCTGGCGCTGCTCCCGCCCGAACTGCCCGCGTACGGCTCCGCCGACTACGTCCACCTGCTGGTCGAGGGCTGCAAGCTGGCCATGGCGGACCGGGAGGCCTGGTACGGCGACGCGGACGGCGCGGAGCGGGTGCCGCTCGGCGACCTGCTCTCGGCCGGGTACAACGCGGCGCGGCGCGACCTCGTCGGCGACAAGGCGTCCTTCGAACTGCGGCCCGGCGGCCCGGGCGGGCGCACCCCACGGCTCAGCGCCCACGCGCTGCTGGCGGCCGACGAGGCTGAGGGCTTCGACGCCCTGGGGGTCGGCGAGCCCACGGTCGCCAAGAGCCCGGCCTCCCCGGTGCCGGGCGAACCGGACGTCGCCGCCGACGGAGGCACCCGCGGCGACACCTGCCACCTCGACATCGTGGACCGCTGGGGCAACATGATCTCGGCCACGCCCAGCGGCGGCTGGCTCCAGTCCAACCCCGTCGTGCCCGAACTGGGCTTCCCGCTCGGCACCCGGCTGCAGATGACCTGGCTGGAGGAGGGCCTGCCCAACTCGCTCACCCCCGGCCGCCGCCCCCGCACCACGCTCACGCCCTCCATCGCCCTGCGTGACGGCATCCCCGTCATGGCCTTCGGCACCCCCGGCGGCGACCAGCAGGACCAGTGGCAGCTGCACTTCTTCCTGGCGGTCGCGCTGCGCGCGCGGATACGCGGCGGCCTCGACCTCCAGGGCGCCATCGACGCCCCGAACTGGCACAACGACGGCTTCCCCGGTTCCTTCTTCCCGCGCGGCATGCGGGCCGGCAGCGTCACCGTCGAGTCGCGGATGCCGGCGGACGTGGTGGAGGAGCTGCGGCGCCGCGGGCACGACGTGACGGTGGGCGACGCCTGGTCGGAGGGCCGGCTGTGCGCCGTCGCACGGGACCCGGAGACGGGCGTGCTGTCGGCGGCGGCGAACCCGCGGGGCATGCAGGGGTACGCGGTCGGCCGGTGACCCCCGCACCTCATGTTCGTGTCGATTCCACCCGGAGTACACCACCCGGGCGGGGATTGTCAGTGGGACGTGCTCTCATGGAGTCATGATCGAGAACAACGAAACCATCGACGAGTTTCTCGCCCGGCACGCCGACGACGTGGAGGAGGCCGTCCGCAAGGCGGCCGCCCAGGAGATCATGCCGCGCTGGCGGCGGCTCGCGGCGGACGAGGTCGACCAGAAGGCCGGCCCGCACGACCTGGTGACGGACGCCGACCGCAAGGCCGAGCTGTACCTCACCGACGCCCTCGCCGACCTGCTGCCCGGCTCGGTCGTCGTCGGCGAGGAGGCGGTGCACGCCAACCCCGCCTCCTACGAGGCGATACGGGGTGACGCACCGGTGTGGATCGTCGACCCGGTCGACGGAACCCGGCAGTTCGTGCGCGGCGAGCGGGGCTTCTGCACCCTGGTCGCGCTCGCCCGGCACGGAGTCGTGCACGCCTCCTGGACCTACGCCGCCGCCGACGACCGGCTCGCCACGGCCGTGCGGGGCCGGGGCGCGTACCTGGACGGTGAGCGGCTGTACGCGGGCGTGCCCGAGCCCGGCCGTGACCTGCGCGTCGCCACCTCCCACCCGGACTACACGACGGACGAGCAGAAGCACGACCTGCTCGGCCTGCGCACCCCGGGCGTGGCCCCGCGGGACTGCGGCTCGGCCGGCCTGGAGTACCTCGCCGTCGCCCGCGGCGAGTCCGACGCCACCGCCTTCTCGTGGGAGGCGGCCTGGGACCACGCGGCCGGACTGCTCCTGGTCGAGGAGGCGGGCGGTGTCCACCTGACCCGTACGGGCGTACCCTTCCGCATCACCGGTGGCAATGACCTGCCCTTCACCGCGGCCCGTGACGCGGCCACGGCCCGCCGGGTGGTGGGGCTGCTGTCCGGCGGAGCCTGATCCCGGGGCCGGGAGGCCACCCGCCCCGGCCCCACCCGCGACCAGGGGGCCCCGCCCCCGGCCCCCCCGGCCCCACCCGCGACCGCCGACTGTCGGACCCCGGGCATATCCTGATACGGAGTTGCCATCGGCTGACGAAGGGGTCCGAAGGTGCCGTCGATGCTCGATGCGGTCGTAGTGGGTGCGGGGCCGAACGGGCTGACCGCTGCCGTGGAGCTGGCCCGCCGGGGTTTCTCGGTCGCCGTCTTCGAAGCCCAGGGCACGGTGGGCGGCGGGGCGCGTACCGAGGAGCTGACGCTGCCGGGCTTCCGGCACGACCCCTGCTCCGCCGCGCACCCGCTCGGTATCAACTCACCGGCCTTCCGCGACCTCCCCCTGGAGCGGTACGGACTGGAGTGGCTGCACCCCGCGCTGCCGATGGCGCACCCCTTCCCGGACGGCTCCGCCGCCGTGCTCTCCCGGTCGGTCGGCGAGACCGCCGCCTCCTTCGGGGCGCGCGACGCGGGCACGTACCGCAGGCTGGTCGAGCGCTTCCTGCCCCGGTGGGACACTCTGGCCCGGGACTTCATGTCCCTGCCGCTGACCGCGCTGCCCCGCGACCCGGTCACCCTGGCCCGGTTCGGCCTGGTCGGGCTGCCCCCGTCGACGTGGCTGATGCGCCGCTTCCGCGACGAGAAGGCCAAGACCCTCTTCGCGGGCCTCGTCGCGCACGTCATGGCCCCGCTCGGCGGCTTCGCCACCGGCGCCATCGGCCTGGTCTTCGCCCTCGCAGCGCACGCCCGCGGCTGGCCCGTGGCCCGCGGCGGCTCCCAGGCCATCTCCGACGCCCTCGCCGGCCACCTCAATGACCTCGGCGGCACCGTCCACACCGACTACGAGGTCAAGCGCCTCGACGACCTGCCGCCCGCCCGCGCCTACGTCTTCGACACCTCGCCCACCGCCCTCGCCCGCATCGCCGGCCTCGGCAACCACTACGCCGGCTACCGGTACGGCCCCGGCGTCTTCAAGATCGACTACGCGCTGGACGGCCCCGTACCGTGGACCGCCGAGGAACCCCGCCGCGCGGGCACCGTGCAGATCGGCGCCGACAGCGCGGAGATCGGCGCCGCGCTGAACGCGGCCTCCCGCGCGGGCCGCGCGCCCGACGCGCCGTTCCTCATCACCGTGCAGCCCAGCGTCGCCGACCCCACCCGCGCCCCGGCCGGCCAGCACGTCTTCTGGGCGTACGGCCACGTCCCCAACGGCTGGACCGGCGACCTCACCGACGCCATAGAACGCCAACTGGAGCGCTTCGCCCCCGGCTTCCGTGACCGCGTCCTCGCCCGGGCCACCGCCGGCCCACCCGAACTGGCCGCCCGCAACGCCAACTACGTCGGCGGCGACATCGCCTCCGGCGCGGTCTCCGGCCTCCAGCTCCTGCTCCGCCCCAAGCTGTCCCTGTTCCCGTACGCCACCCCGCACCCGGCCGTCTTCATCTGCTCGTCGGCCACCCCGCCCGGCCCGGGTGTGCACGGCATGTCGGGGCACAACGCGGCCAAGGCCGTCTGGCGCAGGCTGCGCCAGACCTGACCACGAAGGAAGCGGTGTGGCGCGGGCTGCGCCAGACCTGACCACGAAAGAAACGGCGATGACCGGGAAGGGCCCATGACCACCATCACGCTCGTCCAGGGCGACATCACCCGCGAGAGCGCCGACGCCATCGTCAACGCCGCCAACTCCTCCCTGCTCGGCGGAGGCGGCGTCGACGGCGCCATCCACCGGCGCGGCGGCCCCGCGATCCTCGCGGAGTGCCGAAGCGTCTCTAGAATTCTGTGGTTGCCCGGGTGTTTCGGGCTTTTCGGGCGCGGCGTGGCCGTGTGCGGTCGCCTTGCCCTGGTCCGATCCTCGGG
>NZ_JBHXNW010000021.1:109893-117604 GCF_042717365.1 Streptomyces sp. NPDC058534 | reverse complement strand
GAGCTTGAATAACCTCTCGTGGGCTCGGTGTTGTGTAATAGTGAGAGGGCAGGCGACCGCGGGGGCCGCCCCCGCGCCCCCCCCAAGCACCCCCCGCCCAGCCTGCGCAGCTACTCCGTGCGCAACCCCTCCGGCCGCATCAGCCGCAGCAGCGGAGGCAGGCTGCACAGCGTTACCGCCAGGACGACCGCCGCGCCGATGCCGGTCATGGACAGGACGCCGGTCCAGTCGACGCGGACCGGGGTGCCCGTCATCTTCAGCAGGACCGTGCCCAGGGTCAGGCCGACCACCGAGGCAAGCAGCAGGCCCAGCGCGATGGGGATCGCCGTCTGCCACAGCACCGACAGGCTCAGCGTGCGGCGCCGGGTGCCGAAGGCGACCAGGGCCGACAGCAGCCTCTTGCGCTCGCGCAACTGCTCCAGCTGCGAGACCAGCAGACTGGCACCGATCAGCGCCAGCACACAGGCCGCCCCGACGAACAGCCCGGTGCGGATGGCGTCGAACCGGTCGGTGCGCTCCGTCGCGGACCACGTCACGGTGTCGGCCAGCGGATGGACGGCCGCCGCGGTGTTCCGGACGTGGTCCTGCACGTCAGGGACCGACTCGTCGAGCCGGAGGTAGGCGTGCCCGCTCAGGGCGGGAGCCAGTGCGGACGACATCGCCTTCGGCGTGAGCAGGAACCCGCCCCGGTCGGTCCCGGCCAGCAGCCCGAGACGCGGCTTCGCCGTCTTCACGCCCTGCGGCACCGTCCAGGGGATCTCCAGGCTCTTCGGGGCGCCCTCGTAGGACGGGTCGAGGTACAGCTTCCGCCCCGCCACGGCCAGCTTCGTGGGGTCCGTGTCGCCGTCCCACTCGGCACCCTGGACGACGAACACGTCCCCGTCCGCGCACGAGCTCAGGGTGGCGATCTCCCGCAGCGACGCGCAGTTGCCCACGGTCATCGTCGTGCCGTTCTCCGGGTCCCGGGCACGGTCGCCGACCCAGCCCTCGGAGTAGTCGTAGACCGCCTTCACGCCCTCGGTGTTCCGCAGCTTCTCGGCGGCCGGGGCCATCGGCACCTCGCTCGGCAGCTGCACCTCCACCTGCGCCCGCGACACGTCCTGCCCGGTGGACTCGGTGTAGTCGCCGTCCACTCCGGCGAACAGCATCTGCAGCGCGATCGCCCCGGCGACGGCCACCGCGATGCCGTTGACCATGCGGGCCGCCGTACCGCTGCTCATCTGGAGTCTGCGCACGGCCAGTTGCCAGGCCACCCCGCCCGAGCCGAGCCGCGCCACGACCGTCTCCACGATCCACGGCAGCAGCGCGGTCACACCGACCAGGAGCAGGACCACACCGCCGGTGACCATGTACTGGTTGAAGTCGCCGTTGTCGCGCCCGTTGCCGACCATCGGGTACAGCAGCGCCAGCCCGGCCAGCGGCAGCAGCAGCCGCCACCACAGCCGGCGCCGGGCCGGCCGCCCCGCGCGGACCACGCCGAGCGGTTCGATGACCACCCCGCGCAGCGCGAGCAGCGTCACCAGCACCGCCGCCGCCGGCACCGCCACCGCGACCAGCAGCGCCAGCAGCGGAGACGGGTTCAGGTAGCTCGGGAACACGCTGATGTCGAACACCTCGGCCGTGCCCGCGAGCTGCCGTCCGACCATGAAGAACCCGGCGCCGAAGACCAGCCCGAGCACCGCGCCCGCCAGTGCCTCACCGGCGGCGATCCGCCGGGTCATGCGGCTGTCGGAACCGATCAGCCGCAGCGCCGCCAGCCGCCGGTCCCGCCGCTCGCCGCCGAACCGCACGGCCGCGGCGATGAACACCGCGACCGGCATCAGCAGCACCACGAAGACGACCAGGATCAGCAGGAGGAGCACCGGGTCGGACTCCTGCTCGGTCGGATTCGGGTCCCCGAACCGGTCGATACGGGTGACCACGCCGCCGTTGATCCGCGGGGCGAGCTCGTCGGCGCCCCGGTAGAAGGCGAGTTCGCCCGAGCCGATCAGCCCGCTCTCCCCGATGGTGCCGACGATCCGGTCCGGCAGCCGCTCACGCAGCATCGCGCCCGGGTCCGACTCCAGCAGCTCCTTCAGCGCGGGGGAGACCACCATCTCGCCGACCGCCGGGAACTTGTCCAGACCCGGCGGCAGCGGTGCCCGCGGACCCTCGGGCTCCAGCGCCCGGCCCCGCACGCTGTCGTCCCGGAAGTCGGTGCCGACGTCGGCGACCAGGAGGGTGTCGTCGGCCTTCGGCAACTGCTCCGAGGAGGAGAAGGTGAAGTCGGTACGGGCGCTCTCCCGTTCGTGCCGGACTTCGAGCGCGTTCGGGACGGCCGTCGTCAGCAGGAGCAGCGCTACGCCGAGGCCGACGCCGACGGCCGTCAGCGCGGCCCGGGTCCACCCCTCGCGGCCGCCGGTGAAGGCGAAGCGGACGCCCAGCATCAGGTCCGCGGCCCTCCCCCACGCTCGGCTTCGCTCGCGCGGGAGGTGCCCCCTGCGCAGGTTCATACGACGCGCTCCATGTCCCGGGACTTGCCGTCCCGTACGACGATCTCGCGGTCGGAGTAGGCCGCCACCCGCGCCTCGTGCGTGACCAGGACCACGGCCGCGTTGGTGGAGTGCGCGGCGTCCGTGAGAAGTTCCATCACGCGCTCGCCGTTGAGCGAGTCCAGCGCGCCGGTCGGCTCGTCGGCGAAGAGCACGCGGGGGTTGGTGACCAGGGACCGCGCCACCGCGACCCGCTGGCCCTGGCCGCCGGAGACCTCGCCGGGCCGCTTCTTGCGCAGGTCGTCGACCTCCAGCCGCTCCATCCAGGACAGCGCGGCCCGCTCGGCTTCCTTGCGGGAGGTGCCGTTCAGGCGCAGCGGAAGGGCGACGTTCTCGACGCAGGTCAGCTCCGGCACGAGCTGCCCGAACTGGAACACGAACCCGAACTCCGAGCGGCGCAGGGCGCTGCGCTCGGAGTCGCTCATGGCGGACAGCTCACGTGCGTTGTACGTGATCGTCCCCGAGTCGGGCGGCACGATGCCGGCGAGGCAGTGCAGCAGCGTCGACTTGCCGGAGCCGGAGGGGCCCATGACGGCGACGACCTCGCCGGGGTGGATGGAGAACTCCGCGCCGTCGAGGGCGAGGGTGGGGCCGTAGGCCTTGCGCAGCTGTTCGGCCGAGAGCAGGGAACCTGCGGGGGGAGTCATCGGGCCACCGCCTCACGGAGCTTGTCGAGGCGCGCCGCGGTCAGCTCCAGCCACCGCAGGTCGGCCTCCAGATGGAACAGGGCGTGGTCGCAGACGAGCTGGTCGGCGAGGTCGCCCTTGCGCTTGCGGTCGGTGAGGATGCGCATGCTGCGCAGGTGTTCCGAGCGCTGGGTGTCGAGGATGTCGGCGGCGTCGCGGTGGGTGAGCAGCGCGAGGACGACCTTGGTGTACAGCGTCGACTGGAGGTACGGCTCGGGCTTCTCCGGCGTGGCGAGCCACCGCTGTACGTCGGTGATCCCCGCGTCGGTGATCGCGTACCGCTTGCGCTCGGGACCGTCGCCCGCCTCTATGCCGTCGACGACGACGAGGCCGTTCTTCAGCAGGCGGGACATCGTCGAATAGACCTGGCCGTAGTGCAGCGGCCGGTCGTGACCGAACTTCTCGTCGAAGGCACGCTTGAGGTCGTAACCGTGGCGTGGCCCGGACTCCAGGAGCCCCAGGAGGGTGTGACCGATGGACATGCGGAGCACTCTACACGCGGTGTATACGCCTCATGTATACGCCCTGTGTAGAGTCTGTGTCCGGGGGTATGGGGCCGCAGGTCGGAGCCGATTGTCACGGTTCCGAAACGACGGAAGCCGCGCCTCCGCGAGGTGCGGAGGCGCGGCTTCCCGGCGTTTGCCGTAGGGCGTCGGGGTCGGTCACGGCGGTGGCGCGGCCCCCGGGCCGCCTCCCGGCGGGCGGCCCCGGCGCGGCAGCGGCCCCGCGTCGCCCGGGAGCCGGCCGTGCTCCGCCAGTGCCCTGCGGAGCAGGAACTCGATCTGGGCGTTGGCCGAGCGCAGGTCCTCGCCCGCCCAGCGGGCCAGCGCCTCGTACACCTGGGGGTCCAGCCGCAGCAGCACCTGCTTGCGCTGCTGCTGCGGCCGACGCTTCGGGGTCGGGCCCTCGGGCGGGGTCGGGCCCTCGGACGGGGGCGTCACTGGTAGAGCGTCCCCGTGTTCAGGACCGGCTGGGCGGCGCGGTCCCCGCAGAGCACGACCATCAGGTTGGACACCATCGCCGCCTTCCGCTCGTCGTCCAGCTCCACGATGTCCTGCTCGCTGATCCGGGCGAGCGCGGCCTCGACCATGCCGACGGCGCCGTCCACGATCTGCCGCCGCGCCGCGACCACCGCGCCGGCCTGCTGTCGCTGGAGCATCGCCGAGGCGATCTCCGGCGCGTACGCGAGGTGCGTGAAGCGGGACTCGATGATCTGCACGCCGGCCGCCTCCACGCGCGCGTGCAGCTCGACGGCGAGCTTCTCGGTGATTTCCTCCGCGTTGCCGCGCAGCGAGAGGCCGTCCTCCTCGTGGGCGTCGTACGGGTACTCGATGGCGATGTGCCGCACGGCCGCCTCGGTCTGGGTGGAGACGAACTCTATGTAGTCGTCCACCTCGAAGGTGGCCTGCGCGGTGTCCTCCACCCGCCACACCACGACCGCGGCCAGCTCGATCGGGTTGCCGTAGGCGTCGTTGACCTTCAGGACGGCCGTCTCGTGGTTGCGCACCCGGGTCGAGATCTTGGTGCGCGAGGTGAACGGGTTCACCCAGCGCAGACCGTCCTGCCGGATCGTCCCCCGGTACCGCCCGAAGAGCTGCACCACGCGGGCCTCGCCCGGCGCGACCATGTTCAGCCCGCACATCGCGAGGAAGGCCGCCAGGGCGATCACGACGCCCCCGATGATGAGCGCCGCCTTCCCGCCGGTGGCGCCGACCGCCGTGGCGGAGACGATCAGGCCGGCGCCGACGAGCAGCCCGACCAGCCCCAGCAGCAGCGCGAAGCCGCCGCCGATGCTGTGCGCCTGGTTCTCCCGTACGCGGGGTGCGGGCATCTCGGGCACATCCGCGGTGACCTGCGGGGCATCGTGCGTGGACATGGGTGGTCCCCCTCTATCTTCGATCTAGCTAAGTGATATCACTTTACCCGAGAGCAGCAACCTTGAACCCCCTTCGTACGTCGGTTCCTAGGGAACGGGTGCTGATTCTCACGTCCGTACAAGGCCGGATCGGTAGCCGTTTGTCATATCTCCCGGTGTTAGCTTTCTGAGCTGACCTGAGCGACGAACCTGTGTGACGCGTGAGCGAGACGTGCCCACAGATGACCGAAGCGGAGCGGATCGGACCCATGGGACGAGCGGAAGAGAGAAAAGCGCGACAGCGCGGTGGCCGCCGCGCGGCGCCCAACCGCCGCCGTTCGTCGGGCGCGGGCGCGGGCGGGGGCGCCGGCGGGAAGGGCCGCATACGCCGCCTGTTCACCTGGAAGAAGATCCTCGGCACGTTCTTCGGCCTCTGCCTGCTCGGCATGGGCGCCTTCATCGTGCTGTACATGGTGATCGACATCCCCGAGGGCAACCCCGAGGCCGACCTCCAGAGCAACGTCTACAAGTACGGCGACGGCAGCGTCATGACCCGCACCGGCGACCGCAACCGCGAGATCGTCGACCTGGCCAAGGTGCCCAAGGACGTCCAGCGCACCTTCGTCGCCGCCGAGAACAAGACCTTCTACGACGACGCGGGCGTCGACCTCAAGGGGACCACGCGCGGCGTGTTCAACACGCTCTCCGGCAAGGGCGCGCAGGGCGGCTCGACGATCACCCAGCAGTACGTCAAGAACTACTACCTGTCCCAGGAACGAACCGTCTCCCGCAAGCTCAAGGAGCTGGTCATCTCCCTGAAGCTGGACCGGGAGAAGTCCAAGGACTACATCCTCGCCGGCTACATCAACACCAGCTTCTACGGCCGCAGCGCCTATGGCATCCAGGCCGCCGCCCAGGCGTACTACCGCGTGGACGCCGAGGACCTGACGGTGGAACAGGGCGCGTACCTCTCCGCGCTGCTCCAGGCGCCGAACCAGTACGACTGGGCGATAGCCAGCGAGACCGGCAAGAAGCTGGCCCAGGAGCGCTGGAACTACGTGCTGGACAACATGGTCGAGCAGAAGTGGCTGAGCGGGACCGAGCGCCAGGGCATGAAGTTCCCGGTGCCCAAGGAGCCCAAGGCCGCCGCCGGGAAGCAGGGGCAGGTCGGCTATCTGGTGGACGCGGCCGACTACGCGCTGAAGAAGCAGCTCGTCGCCCAGGGTGCCGCCGAGGACATGAAGCAGGCCGACGCCCTCGTGGACCTCGGTGGTTACACGGTCACCCTCAACATCGACAAGAAGAAGCAGGCCGCGCTGGAGAAGTCGGTCAAGGCCAAGCTCACCAGCAAGCTCGACCCGAAGAAGCGCGACGTCGACGCCGACGTCCAGGCCGGCGCCGCGTCCGTCGACCCGAAGACGGGCCGGGTCCTGGCGATGTACGGCGGCGTGGACTACGTGAAGCACTACACGAACAACGCCACCCGCGACGACTACCAGCCCGCCTCCACCTTCAAGCCGGTGATCCTCGCCGCCGCCGTCGACCAGGACGCCGAGACCCAGGACGGCGTGCCGATCACGGCCAACACGATGTACGACGGCACGAGCAAGCGCCCCGTGATGGACGGCGACCAGAAGGTCGGCTTCGCGCCCCCGAACGAGGACGACGTCGACTACGGCGACATCGACGTCCAGGAGGCGATGAACAAGTCCGTCAACTCGGTCTTCGCGCAGATGGGCGTCGACGTCGGCATGACCGAGGTCATGAAGGTGGCGGGCGAGCTGGGCATGGACACCGAGGGCGAGCAGGCCGTACCCGCCCAGACCCTGGGCAGTATGGGGGCGAGCCCCCTGGAGATGGCCGGCGTCTACGCCACCCTCGACAACCACGGCAAGCAGGTCACCCCGCAGATCGTCAAGTCGGTCGAGCACAAGGACCGCACCATCGAGATGCCCGAGGCCATCGGCGAGCGGGTCATCAGCAAGGAGGCCGCCGACACGGTGACCTCCGTGCTCACCGGCGTGGTCGACGACGGTACGGCCAGGACGTCCGTACGGGAGAACCCGCTGCGCGACGGCCAGCAGGTGGCCGGCAAGACCGGCACGTCGGACAACAACAAGTCGGCCTGGTTCACCGGCTTCACCCCCAATCTGGTCACCTCGGTCGGCCTCTTCGGCGAGGACCCCAAGTCCCACAACCAGGTCCCGATGTACAAGGCCGGCGGCGTCGACTACCGCGTCAACGGCGGTGGCTTCCCCGCGGAGATCTGGGCGGCGTACACCTTCGGCGTCATGGACGAGGTCACCGAGTTCGAGCTGGACACCAAGCAGGGCGCCGCGGTGAAGCCGAGCAGGTCGCCGTCGGTCAGCCAGTCGCCGAGCCAGTCGCCGACGCAGGAGGAGACCCGGGAGGAGTCGCCCACCCAGGAGCCGACGACCGAGGAGCCGTCGTCCGGGACGCCGACGACCGAGGAGCCCTCCCAGTCGCCGTCGCAGTCGCCGTCGAACAGCCCGTCCACCGAACCGCCCACGGGCGGCGGCGGGTCCACGGAGCCGGAGAACCCGCTCTTCCCCGACAGGGACCGGGAGTAGGAACCGGCAGCAGGTGCGGAGACACGCGAAGGGGCGCCCGGTGAGGTC